>JBBSUA010000001.1:0-26694 GCA_038235315.1 Pseudomonadales bacterium
ATCGACAGCTACCGGCTGTAGACAACGTTGACAGGTCAACCATACGTCACCAGATAACTTAAAAGCGATATGCAGCACATTATTTTTACGATATATATTCGCTGTGACTTGAAGTAATGGCTGATCCTTCTCCGTACTTAACAGACCTGCTAAACGCTCAAAACTTGCAGGTGCGACTTCTCCTGCCCATTCAAATCCGCTGTCTGCCCACTTCTCTAAATCAATGTGCTCCGGCATAGCTAATAATGTAGACGCCGAATTTAATGCTTGGGCGTCTCCTATAGTAACAGCTGATTGCTTACTTGCTTGAGTACTTGACATATAAGGCCTTATTGATCAAAAACGGTGTATAATATTGCCTGTCATACTAGCCCAAAGGACGGATTGACGCTAGAGCTAGTATGTTACTATTTTTGATAAATATTTTAAATATATACGTTTGTAATGACGTTATGATTTAATCAACTAGCCTACTCATTTATGACTTCTACTACTAATAATCCTGACTTTTCTACGTTATTAACTTCGAAAGATGCTTCGGCGTTACTCAAAAGCTTGGCTGAATTAAAAATGAGTGAAGTTAATATGCTTCACTCTATTACCTACGAATACTTAACAGAAAAAAGCAAAATAAATATTTATTTGGGTCACTCAAATTTAGTAAATATAGCACCTCGATACCTACCACTTACCATTAGCGATATAAATAATAGCAATGAGAAAGTGGCAACAGACAGTCTGATAACTCTTTTTAATATATTATTTGCCAAACAGCATGTCGAGTTAGTGCGTGGTGAGAGTGAACCAGAATATTTCCCTGCAATTAATGGTCAACTTGCACGTATCGAGTTTGCTCATGGATTTTTTGCTAGCGCATTACACGAAATAAGTCATTGGTGCATTGCTGGCAAGGATCGTAGACAGTTGAGTGACTTTGGATACTGGTATACCTCTGATGGTCGTACAGCCACTCAGCAAAATGCATTTGAGCGAGTGGAGATTAAGCCACAAGCCATAGAATGTTTACTCACTTTGGCTTGCAAGCGATCATTTCGAATATCACAAGACAATTTATTTGCAGATTTTGATACTGATGACAGTACCTTTTCTGAAGATGTCTATCAGCAAGTTACCTATTACCTCAAGGCACCACGAACCTTGCCCCGTGATGCAAAAACTTTATTGCGAGCACTGCTTATCATTTGATAGTGCCTTCGTTAAAATTCGTTGACACTCTACTCTTCTATAGTCCTTTAACGATTTACTACTAACAGTAACGCCTTACTCCTTAACCTACATTTACTTTGTCTGTATAATTATCAGTTGATAAGTATTAATTTTTAACACTAAAAAAGTATAAAGAGAGCGTTAAAATGGTCTTTGACATTGATGACGGCGTCTAACTAAGATTATAAGTTAAGAGACCATAGCCATATACAAATCTGCTAAATTAGGAGTTCGCTATGCAAACCCTCTATATTCATCCTGAGAACCCACAACCACGTCTTATTGAACAAGCAGCTGACTTACTACGCAATGATAAATTAATTGTTTATCCGACTGACACTAGCTATGCTTTTGGCTGTCGTCTAGGAGCAAAAGATGCTCTAGAGAAGCTCAAACAAATTCGCGAGCTTGATGATAAACATCAGTTCACTTTACTTTGTCGTGACTTAAGTGAAATTGCTAACTATGCAACAGTAGATAATAATCAATTTAAGCAATTAAAAGCGCACACTCCAGCACCCATTACATTTATATTAAATGCTACTAAAGATGTTCCCAAAAAGCTTGCACATGCTAAGAAAAAAACGATTGGCATTCGCGTACCGAGTAACGCAATTGCTCAGGCTTTATTAGAAGCAATGGATGAGCCCATACTGACCAGCTCACTAATATTACCTACGCATGATGGTCTAATGGATGACCCATTTGATATTGAAGAGTTATTAGGCAATCAGATAGATGGTCTTATCAACGCTGGTATCAAAACTACTAAGTTGACAACTATTGTAGATATGACGGGTAGTCAGCCTGAAATTATCAGACAAGGTGCTGCTGACGTGAGTTCGCTATTATTGTAGTTACTGTTAGGGCATGTTCTCAATCTGAGCAATATAGAACGTAATGGGCTGAAAATGTGAACAGGTTTTAGACGTTATTAAAAATAATGCATAAAAAAAAGCTCCAATTTATTGGAGCTTTTTCGTAAATAAATTCTGAATGAGATTGCAGTTACTTTGTAAAACTAGTCACGATCAACCAATTCTACATAAGCCATGGGCGCGTTATCGCCATCACGGTTACCACATTTTACGATACGTAAATAGCCACCTGGGCGCGTTTGATAACGTGGACCTAACGTACCAAATAGTTTACCTACCATAGCTTTACTACGCATACGACTGAAAGCTAGACGACGATTAGCAACGCTATCATCTTTAGCCATAGTAATTAATGGCTCAGCAACACGACGTAATTCTTTAGCTTTTGGCAACGTTGTTTTAATCAGTTCATGCTCAAATAATGAATTGGTCATGTTCTGAAACATTGCTTTGCGATGACTGCCGGTACGACCCAGCTTGACTCCACTCTTACGATGGCGCATGGTCAAATATCCTTAAAGTTTAACGGCTACGATAAGAGAATCGATCATCAACACGTAAGTCAGCGGGTGGCCAGTTATCTAGGCGCATACCGAGCTCTAAATCTTTAGACGCTAATACGTCCTTGATTTCCGTTAATGATTTCTTACCAAGATTTGGGGTTTTTAATAGTTCAGTCTCTGAACGCTGTACCAAATCACCGATATAGTAAATGTTTTCAGCTTTTAAGCAGTTGGCTGAGCGAACCGTTAGTTCAAGGTCGTCCACAGGGCGTAATAGCACTGGATCAACCTCTTCTTTTTCTTTCACAGGCTCAGGCGCTTCTTCAGCTTCTAAATCAACAAAGATAGAAATCTGTTGTTGTAAAATAGTCGCTGCTTTACGAATTGCTTCTTCTGGATCAATAGTGCCATTAGTTTCAAGTTCGATAATAAGACGATCAAGATCTGTACGCTGTTCTACACGTGCATTCTCAACTTGGTAAGCAACACGTAGCACTGGACTAAAGCTTGCATCAAGCTTTAAGCGACCAATTGCTTTAGTATCACCATCTTCACGGCGTTGATTTGCTGGCTCATATCCACGACCCATAACCACACGTAGACGCATCTTAAGATGGCCGCGTTCGCTCAATGTTCCCAATACCAATTCTGGATTGATAATGTCTACATTGTGCGGAAGCGCGATGTCTGCAGCAGTGATGGTGCCTGGACCTTGTTTATCCAAGGTCAAAAATACTTCATTCTGATCATGAAGCGTGATGGCTAAACCTTTTAAATTCAAAAGTAAGTCAAGCACGTCTTCCTGCAGACCTTCAAGCGTTGAGTATTCATGGTCAACGCCATCAATCTCAGCTTCAATGACTGCAGCACCAGGTAATGAAGACAATAAAATACGGCGTAAGGCATTCCCTAAGGTATGCCCAAAGCCGCGTTCTAACGGTTCGAGCGTGACTTTCGCAATCGTTTCATTAACCGTGTCCACATTAATGGCGTTTGGCGTTAGAAACTCAGTTGCATTTAGCATCATGATGTCACCTCGATTTATTTAACTGGTTTAATTAACGTTAATGAACTAACGTCAGTTACTTAGAGTACAACTCAACGATCAAGCTTTCGTTGATTTCAGCAGGTAGATCAATACGATCAGGAGCATGTTTAAATGTGCCCTGTAGTTTGCTGTGATCAACATCTAGCCATTCTGGAATACCACGTTGTGTCGCCAATTCAATAGCGTTTTTAATACGTAGTTGTTCGCGAGATTTCTCTTGGATAGCGATGACATCACCATCTTCTAACTGGATTGATGGAATATTCACACGAATAAACTCATCACGACCCGCTTTTTTTACCATAACAGTGCGATGGCTAACAAGCTGACGTGCTTCAGCGCGAGTTGAGCCAAAGCCCATGCGATAAACCACATTGTCTATCCGACTCTCAAGCATAGCTAACAAGTTTTCACCAGTAGCACCACGCTTACGAGCAGCTTCTTTGTAATAATTAGCAAACTGGCGTTCGAGTACACCATAAATACGCTTAACTTTCTGCTTTTCACGCAGCTGTAGAGCATATTCAGAGGTCTTATTACGGCTAACGCCATGTTGACCTGGTGGACGACCAGCTTTTTTAGTTTTTACATCGTACGGTTTAACACCAGACTTAAGACCTAAGTCCGTGCCTTCACGACGCGATAATTTCAGTTTTGGTCCAATATAACGGGCCATTGATATGTCTCCTATAAGCTTTTGTTATAAAAAGCTTCGTCTTTAATATTAGACGCGGCGCTTTTTCGGCGCACGGCAACCATTGTGTGGGATTGGGGTTACATCAGAGATGCTATTAATTTTATAACCCAATGCACCTAGGGCTCTTACCGCAGACTCACGACCCGGTCCTGGTCCTTTGACCAAAACATCGATATTCTTAACACCATATTCTTGAGCCGCTTTACCAGCAACCTCAGCTGCAACCTGAGCTGCAAATGGTGTAGATTTACGTGAACCACGGAAGCCTTGTCCACCTGAAGTGGCCCAAGCCAGTGCATTACCCTGACGATCGGTAATCGTAACAATGGTGTTATTAAAAGACGCATGGATGTGGGCAACGCCCTCAGATACTGAACGACGAGTCACCTTTTTGCGACTACGAGTGTCTTTAGCCATCTTTTAGCTTCCTAAGTTAATTATCTTTTGAGAGGGCGTGTCGGACCCTTGCGAGTACGAGCGTTGTTTTTGGTATTCTGACCGCGAACGGGCAGGTTACGGCGATGGCGGATGCCACGGTAACAACCAAGATCGACCAAACGCTTAATATTCATTGACACTTCACGACGAAGATCACCTTCAGTCGTAAAATTTGCAACCTGTGCACGGATAGCATCTAACTGTGAATCATCTAACTGACTTATTTTGGTAGTAGTGGCAATGCCAACTGCTTCTAAAATTTTATGAGCAGTAGTACGGCCTACACCAAAGATGTAAGTTAGTGAAATAACAGCATGCTTATTATCCGGAATGTTGACACCGGCAATACGAGCCATTGATTTCTCTCCATTATAGGAAAACAAGCCTTATTCATCATAAATAGTGCATTGTTAACCAGATTTATTGCTGTTAATACTTAACGCCTTAGGTTTTCGATCATCACATCAACTTGCTAAGCAAGCTGGATAATGAGATTAAATCTTAAGATATTTAAGTACGAACCACGGCAAGTGGCGGATGATATCGCATCCGCCGTTATTTTTCAAGTATTAATTGATTCAATATAATAAGTAAATTGTCTTACTCTATTCAATAATTAACCTTGACGCTGTTTGTGGCGCGGCTCTGCTGTGCAAATAATATGCACACGACCCTTACGACGTACAACTTTACAGCTACCACAAATCTTTTTAACTGATGCTTGAACTTTCATCGCATACTCCTTGAAATATCACACTACCCATTTAAGACTGAGTAGGCGATTGAATTAACGTCTGATCATGATATTGATGGGTCATCAAATGCGCTTGAATTTGCGAGATGAAATCCATTACTACAACAACCATAATCAGTAACGACGTACCACCAAGTTGAAAAGGTACACCAAATGAAGATTGAACGATCATTGGCATTAAACAAATAACCGTCATGTACATTGCGCCAATAAAGGTTAGTCGGTTTAATACGTGATCGAGATAACGCTGAGTTTGTTGTCCAGGACGAATACCAGGAATATACGCACCACTACGTTTAAGGTTTTCAGCAACTTCGCGCGGACTAAAAACTAATGCTGTATAGAAATAACAGAAGAAGATAATCATTGCACCAAACAGAACTAAATATAGCGGCTGACCAGGGGACAACACTAGAGCCATATTTTGTAATATCTTTTGTATAAAAGTAGGATCAGTTGACTGACCTACCCATTGTCCTAAACTAGCTGGAAACAACAGTAACGAGCTAGCAAAAATAGCAGGAATAACCCCTGCCATATTAAGCTTCAACGGCAAATGTGATTGCTGTTGCGCGTAGACTTTACGACCTTGCTGTTGCTTTTGTGCATAGTTAACCGGAACTTGGCGTTGGGCACGTTCAATGTAAACAATACCTGCTGTGACCGCGACACCTAATACGATAAAGATAAAGAGTACAATCAAGTTCATTTGACCTTGATTGACTTGTTCGATAGACTGCGAAATCATGCCCGGCGTACCAGCAACAATACTAGCGAAAATCAGCATTGAAATACCATTACCCACACCACGCTCAGTAATCTGCTCACCAAGCCACATTAAGAACATAGCACCTGCTACTAATGAAGTAACTGCTGGGATATAAAAGGTAAGTCCACTAGATAATGTTAGATTTTGACTGATTAAGCCGGCACACATTCCTAAGGATTGTACAAGTGCTAAACCAAGTGTCCCTTGACGGGTATACTTGTTAAGCTTACGCCGACCCGCTTCACCCTCTTTTTTGAGTGCTTCAAGCGACGGCAATACAGCTGACATCATTTGCACAATGATAGACGCTGAAATGTACGGCATGATACCAAGTGCCAAAATAGACATACGTTCAAGCGCACCACCTGAGAACATGTTAAACATACTCAAGATAGTATTTTCGTTACGCGAGAATAAATCTGCTAAATTAACCGGATTAATACCAGGTACAGGAATGTGCGACCCTAAGCGATAAACAACCAATGCGCCGATTAAAAACAGTAAGCGCGTCCATAGCTCATCATACTTACGTATAAAAGCAAAAGGGTTAAGCGGAATACCCGTCGATGACATTGATTGTTTTGACACGTTACTACTCCTCGATGCTACCACCAGCAGCTTCGATTGCTTGCTTGGCGCCTTTAGTTACTTTTACACCTTGGAAAGTATAAGCTTTAGCAACGTCGCCTGACAAGATAATACGCGCACGCTTCATATCATGACGAATAATGTTAGCAGCTTTCAAAGTTGCAACACTAACCACATCACCTTCGACTTTATTCAATTCAGACAAACGGACTTCTGCAGTCGTCATTGCCATTTTACTGGTAAAACCAAATTTTGGAAGACGACGGAATAATGGCATTTGTCCGCCTTCAAACCCTCTACGAATACCAGAGCCTGAACGTGATTTTTGGCCTTTTACACCACGACCACCAGTTTTACCAAGGCCTGAACCAATACCACGACCACGACGTTGTGCGGTTTTTTTCGCGCCAACACCTGGTGATAATTCATTTAATCTAAGTCCCATTACGCTTCCTCCACTTTTACCATGTAGTTAACGCGATTGACCATACCACGAGTTGATGGAGTATCTTCAACTTCGACAGTATGATTAATACGGCGTAAACCCAATCCTTTTAAGCTCGCTTTGTGGCTCTTAAGGCGATGGGCACCCGATTTAAATTGAGTGACTTTCATTGTTTTCATAGTAACTCACCTATTCTAAGTTAGCCCAAAATTTCGTCTACAGATTTACCACGTTTCGCTGCCATCTTTTCTGGAGTTGACATATCACGTAAACCGTTAAACGTAGCGCGAACCACGTTAGCAGTATTGGTAGAGCCATAACATTTAGTCAAAACATCTTTGACACCAGCAACTTCTAATACTGCACGCATCGCGCCACCAGCGATTACGCCAGTACCTTCAGATGCAGGCTGCATATATACTTTACTTGCGCCATGACGTGCTTTGATCGGATGATACAAAGTCGCATCATTAAGCTCAACAGTTATCATGTTGCGTTTGGCAGCCTCTAGCGCTTTTTGAATAGCAGCTGGCACTTCACGTGCTTTACCGCGACCAAAACCAACACGACCATTGCCATCGCCCACTACAGTTAATGCAGTGAAAGAGAAAATACGACCGCCTTTAACAACTTTCGCAACGCGATCAACGGTGACTAAACGTTCTACTAAACCGTCAGTCTGTTCATTTTTATCATTTTTATCATTTCTAGCCATGATTAAAACTCCAGTCCATTTCCGCGAGCTGCTTCAGCTAAAGCTTTTACTCGACCATGATATTTAAAACCACTACGGTCAAAGGCAACTTTAGTGATACCAGCTGCTTTTGCGCGTTCTGCGATCATTTGACCTACAGACGTCGCTGCATCAACGTTACCAGTTGCGCCAGAGCGCAAACTGCCGTCTAAGGTAGATGCTTGAGCGATCACTTCACCACCGTTCGGAGAGATAATCTGTGCATAGATATGCTTTGGCGTACGATTAACCGTTAGACGATGAACGCCTAAGAAACGGATATGTGCGCGGGTTTTCTTAGCTCGACGCAGACGAGCTGCTTTTTTATCAAACATTTCAACTCACCTTATTTTTTCTTGGCTTCTTTGCGAATGACATGCTCATCACTATAACGAATACCTTTACCTTTGTAAGGCTCTGGTGGGCGGAAACCACGGATATTAGCCGCTGCTTGACCAAGCTGCTGCTTATTGTTTGACTTTAAAACAATTTCAGTTTGCGTTGGGGTTTCAGCTGACACACCTTCAGGTAGCGTATATTCTACTGGGTGTGAGTAACCAACGTTTAAGGTTACTTTATTACCAGCAGCTTGAGCACGATAACCAACACCGATCAATTGAAGGCGCTTTTCAAAGCCTTCAGTCACGCCGATAACATAATTGTTAAGCAAAGCGCGGATAGTGCCAGTGTGCATCATGGCTTCTTTTGAGTCGACTGTAGGTGAGAGAATGATAACATCATCTTCCTGTTTCAGCTCGACCAATTCATGCAGGCGTAAAGACAAATTACCGTTCTTGCCTTTCACTTCGACCTGCCGATCGTTCAAAGTAACACTTACGCCATCAGGCAGTGTTACTGGGGCTTTAGCCACACGAGACATAGGAATATTCCTTAATAAAAATTAACATCTGATACTTGTGAAAAAACTAACAGGCTAAAAAGCCTGCTAGTTTATCATAATTAAGCCTGCTAAACACCAAAGAATCTTATAAGATTGTGGTATATCGCTTGATTTTGACGTCAATACTAATAATAATCGTATGATGTCAAAAAGCTCAAAAATTATTTATCGTCACGCAACCTTATGCTACGAATGCAACGATTTCACCACCGATACCAGCAGCGCGGGCAGCACGATCACTCATGATGCCTTGACTAGTAGATACGATAGCAACACCCATACCTTGTTTAACAGTAGGGATAGCGTCTTTGCCGCGATGCTGGCGTAAACCAGGACGGCTAAAGCGCTGAATCGTTTCGATAACTGGTTTGCCTTCGAAGTATTTTAATTCGATAGTTAGCGTGGCTTTATTGTTATCTCCAGCTTTTACGATAGCACTAGCTACATAACCTTCACTAACCAATAGGTCAGCGATCGACTTACGTAACTTAGAGCTTGGCATAGCTACAGAAACTTTATTAGCCATTTGGGCGTTACGAATACGGGTTAGCATATCCCCAACAGTATCTTGCATACTCATGTAATTACTCCTTACCAGCTTGCTTTACGAACACCAGGTACATCACCTTGCATGACACGTTCACGCAACATGTTGCGCGATAAGCCAAACTTACGGAAGTAACCATGAGGACGACCTGTGATAGCACAACGATTGCGCAGACGTACTGGCGATGAATTGCGTGGTAGGGCTTGTAGCTCTAACATCGCGTCCATACGCTCTTCGTCACTTGCATTGATATCATTGATAGTTGCTTTTAGCTTAATACGCTTATCAGCATATTTTGCAACCATTTTTTCGCGCTTTAATTCGCGGTTAATCATGCTCTTCTTTGCCATAGCGTCTTTACCTTATTTAAATGGGAAGCCGAATGCTTTAAGCAGCGCACGACCTTCGTCATCAGTAGTAGCTGACGTAGTGATAGTCACATCCATACCACGGATGCGATCGATCTTGTCAAAATCTACTTCTGGGAATACGATTTGCTCTTTGATACCCAGTGAATAGTTACCACGTCCATCAAAGGCTTTAGGTGAAAAACCACGAAAGTCACGAACACGAGGAATTGCAACGGCAATAAGACGATCTAAAAATTCGTACATTTGCTCACCGCGTAGCGTTACTTTACAACCGATTGGCCATTCTTCACGAATCTTGAAGCCAGCGATTGATTTACGCGCTTTGGTAACTACAGGTTTTTGACCAGCAATAGCCGTCATATCAGCAACCGCACCTTCAAGCAATTTCTTGTCTTGAGACGCGCCACCTACACCCATGTTTAAAGTAATTTTAGTGATTTTAGGCACTTGCATCACGTTATCTAAAGCAAGTTCTTCTTTAATCTTTTGCTTTAGTTCATCATTATATAAAGCTTTTAATCTTGCCATTACCATTACACCCTTAGTGTCTTACGCAGTCGCCACAACTTCACCGTTTGAGCGGTAAACACGGTTTTTAACGCCGTCTTCGCCAGTCTGGTAAGAAATACGGTCTGCTTTTTGGGTTTGCGCATTTAAGATTGCGACATTTGAAATATGTAAAAAAGCTTCTTGCTTAAGAATGCCGCCTTCAACGCCAGTTGCCTGATTTGGCTTCTGATGTTTAGTGACAATGTTAATGCCTTCAACTTTGATACGATCGTTTTTAACAGCTTGAACAGTACCTTGCTTGCCTTTGTCTTTACCAGCAATCACAACGACTGTATCGCCTTTTCGTAATTTAGCCATGGGTTACCTCACAATACTTCTGGTGCTAGGGATACAATTTTCATAAACTGATCACCACGTAGTTCACGAGTTACCGGTCCAAAAATACGAGTTGCAATCGGTGCTTTGTTTTGGTTCAACAATACCGCAGCATTGTCATCAAAACGAATTACCGAACCATCTGGACGACGAACGCCTTTTTTGGTACGTACAACTACCGCATTCATCACGTCGCCTTTTTTGACACGACCGCGAGGAATGGCTTCTTTAACCGTTACTTTGATGATATCGCCGACTGATGCATAACGACGATGAGAACCACCCAGTACTTTAATGCACTGAACTCGTCTTGCACCGCTATTATCTGCAACTTCCAGCATAGATTCAACCTGAATCATAGCGTTACTCCACACGTATGAGCAATAAAAACCAGTTGCTGCCGCTAGCACACTATGAGTTGACGGCATTTTAATATAAATAACCGCACCTTACTCTTAATGCTAGTGATCAATGCCTGTGTTAAACACTAGGCGCAATCAGCATCCTTAAAAAGGCGGCTATTTTAACAGCTTCTGGCTTTTAAAGCAATTTACTTAGATTTTTTCTACCGTTTCAATCACTTCTACTAAAGTCCATGCTTTAGTTTTTGAGATTGGACGCGTCTCTTTGATACGGACAAGATCGCCTTGTTGGCAAACGTTGTTCTCATCATGAGCTTTGATTTTTGTAGAACGACGAAGCTGCTTGCCATACAAAGGATGACGAACCAGACGCTCAATCAAAACCGTGATGGACTTGTCCATCTTGTCGCTCACAACTCGACCGGTCAATAAACTAGCATTGGTAGTTGTTTGATTGTTATCGCTCATGCGTCGCCTCGTTGTTTCTCGTTAATCAAAGTCTGAAGCTGAGCAATCGTACGACGATTGCCACGGACTTCATGGGTATTCCCCAACTGACCAGTTGCTTTAGCCATACGAATACGGAAAGCATCAAGTTGCTTTTCATCAAGTAACTGAGTCAGTTCTTCTAATGATTTATCACGTAATTCACTGATCTTCATTACATTATCGTCCGCTTAACAATGGTAGTTTTAAAGGGCAGTTTTGCCGCAGCAAGCGTTAACGCTTCGCGAGCAAGTTCTTCTGAAACCCCTTCGAGTTCATATAGCATTTTACCAGGTTTGATTTCGCATACCCAATACTCTACAGGACCTTTACCTTTACCCATACGTACTTCTAATGGCTTTTTGGTAATAGGCTTGTCTGGGAATACACGAATCCAAATTTTACCACCACGCTTAATCTTACGAGTAATGGTACGACGTGCTGCTTCAATTTGACGGGCAGTCATACGACCGCGAGTCAAAGATTTTAGACCAATTTGTCCGAATGCAACGGTGCTTCCACGATGAGCAAGCCCAGTGTTACGACCTTTATGCATTTTACGAAACTTGGTACGTTTTGGCTGTAACATAGTTTAACCTCTGTCTGAGTTTCGACGGTTTCCACCACGACCACGGCGTTTTGGCGCACGCGTCTGCTCTTCTTTGACGGGATTGTATACGCTGTTCATACCGTCAAGGATTTCGCCGCGGAAAATCCAAACTTTAACACCGATAGTGCCGTAAGTGGTTTCCGCACGTACTGACGCATAGTCAATGTCAGCGCGTAGCGTATGCAGTGGCACACGACCTTCACGATACCATTCACTACGAGCAATCTCAGCACCGCCAAGACGGCCAGACAGCTCAACTTTAATACCTTTGGCACCAGAGCGCATGCTGTTCTGTACGGCGCGCTTCATAGCACGACGAAACATAACACGACGCTCAAGCTGACTTGCAATACCATCAGCGACTAAACGTGCATCAAGGTCAGGTGACGTGATTTCTTCAATATTGACCTGAGCAGGTACGCCCATAATTTTGGTCAATTCTTTCTGAAGTCTTTCGATATCTTCGCCTTTTTTACCGATAACAATACCAGGACGCGCAGTAGCGATGGTAATCTTAGCAGCACCAGTAGGACGCTCGATCATAATATTACTGATCATAGCGTTGTCTAGTTTTTTGCGAAGATATTCACGAACTTGAATATCATTAATTAGGTATTCTGAGTATTGTTTAGGGCTAGCATACCAGTTTGCGTTATGCTTTTTGACAACACCAAGACGAATTCCGATTGGATGTACTTTTTGACCCATAACTTATTCTCCTACCTTTATAGTGATGTGACAGGTACGCTTACTGATACGATCAGCGCGACCCTTAGCACGTGGTAGGATACGTTTTAGCGTAATGCCTTCATCAACATAGATAGTTGATACTTTTAAGGTATCGATATCTAAGCCGTTGTTATTTTCGGCATTGGCGATGGCTGAGTTAAGACATTTCTTAACAAACACAGCGCCTTTTTTATTGCTATACGTTAGAATATCCAAAGCACGTTCAATAGATTTGCCACGAACTTCATCAGCAACGAGTCTAACTTTTTGTGCCGAAATGGCGGCACCGCGTAATTTTGCAGTTACTTCCATGGTAAGCACCTTATTTCTTAGCTTTTCTGTCAATGCCATGACCACGATACGTACGAGTCGGGGCAAATTCACCTAGTTTATGACCAACCATCTGCTCGCTTACGATAACCGGTACATGAGTACGGCCATTGTGAACAGATAGAGTTAAGCCAACCATTTGGGGCAGAATCATCGAGCGGCGCGACCAAGTTTTAATGGGTTTGCGTGAGTTGGTATCTAATGCATTCTCAACTTTTGCAAACAAATGCGCATCAATGAATGGACCTTTTTTCAATGAACGAGGCATGAAATTCTTCCTTATTTCTTCTTCTTGGCGCGACGGATGATCATATTGTCAGTACGCTTATTGTGACGCGTTTTAAGTCCTTTAGACTTCTGACCCCAAGGGCTAGTAGGATGGCGACCTTTGTTACGACCTTCACCACCACCATGTGGGTGATCAACTGGGTTCATTGCGACACCACGAACAGAAGGACGAATACCACGCCAACGTGAAGCACCAGCTTTACCAAGTGATTTCAAGTTGTTTTCAGTATTAGAGACTTCGCCGATAACCGCACGACAGTTAATATGTACACGGCGAGTTTCACCCGAGCGCATACGTAAAATCGCATAAATACCATCACGACCTAATAACTGAACGCTTGCACCCGCTGCACGAGCCATCTGTGCGCCTTTACCGATTTTAAGTTCGATATTATGGATCACAGTACCCAGTGGGATATTTTTAAGTGGTAAACAGTTACCTGGACGAATTGGAGAAGCTTCGCCTGATAGTACTGTATCACCAACTGCTTGCTTTTTGGCGGCGATAATATAACGGCGCTCACCATCAGCATACTTAAGTAGAGCAATATGTGCAGTACGGTTAGGATCGTATTCAATACGCTCTACTGTTGCTGGAATATTGTCTTTAGTACGTTTGAAATCGATAATACGATAATGTTGCTTATGACCACCGCCAATATGACGAGTAGTGATACGACCATTATTGTTACGACCACCTGACTTGCTTTTTGATTCTAGAAGTGCTGCAAACGGACGACCTTTATAAAGGTGTGGGTGCACCACTTTTTCAACAAAACGGCGGCCTGGTGATGTTGGCTTCGCTTTTACGATAGGCATGAGTGTTATCCTTATTCGTTGTTCGCTGTTTCACTAGCAGGGGCAGTAGTATTTGCTACGTCCTCACCAGCAGCAGCCATTTGTACATCTTGACCAGCTTTAAGGGTAACATAGGCTTTTTTATAGTCATTACGACGGCCGATGTTCTTACCAAAACGCTTTGTCTTACCTTTAACATTCAAAGTGTTTACTTTAGTAACTTCAACACCTTCAAACATTAGCTCAACTGCTTTTTTGACTTCAAGCTTAGTAGCATTAGAATCAATTTTAAATACTTGTACGCCAAGTGAGTCGCCAAGCATTTGAGATTTTTCTGAGAAGACAGGTCCTCTTAAAACCTGATAGAGTCTGGCGTTATTCATGCTAGTGCTTCCTCAAATTGTTTCGCAGCTTCAACTGACATGATCACTTTATCAAAAGCGATCAAGCTCACTGGATCCACTTCACTTGTACCAAGTACATTGACGTGTGGAATATTGCGGGCAGCTAAGTATAAATTTTCGTCAACTTCTTTAGTGACGATTAATGCACGTGGTGCATTTAATTCACTTAGTTTCGCGATCAGCTCTTTAGTCTTAGGTGCAGAAAGTGTCAAATCTTCAACCAAGATTAAACGCTCTTGACGTATTAATTCGGCTAGGATGCACTGCATAGCACCACGATACATCTTGCGGTTAACTTTTTGTGACCAATCTTGTGGTTTAGCCGCAAATGCACGACCACCCCCACGCCATATCGGGCTACGAATAGAGCCTGCACGAGCGCGACCAGTACCTTTTTGACGCCATGGCTTAATGCCACCGCCAGAAACTTCGGCACGGGTTTTTTGTGCACGTGTACCTTGGCGAGCACCAGCAAGATATGCGGTGACGACTTGATGCACTAATGCTTCATTGAATTCACGACCAAAAGCCGTATCAGAAAGCTCAACTGCCGCCCCTGTAACTGTTTTTAAATCCACGTTAATCCCCTTGCTTAGGCTTTGACTGACGGACGTACGATGACATCGCCACCGGTGGCACCAGGGATTGCACCCTTGATGACAAGTAACCCTTTTTCGGCATCGACCGATATTACTTCTAGGCCTTGAACAGTAACACGCTTGTTACCCATCTGACCCGCCATCTTTTTGCCTTTGAATACTTTACCTGGTGACTGGTTTTGACCAGTTGAACCATGTGCACGGTGAGATACTGAGTTACCATGCGTAGCATCTTGCATACTAAAGTTATGACGCTTTACAGGACCCTGAAAGCCTTTACCTTTACTATTGCCTGTAACATCAACTATTTGACCTTTTTCAAACAAGTCAGCTAGAATTTCACCACCAATTTCACGACCTTCAAGATCGCTATCATTGGCACGAAATTCCCAAACACCACGACCGGCTTTAACGCCAGCTTTTGCGAAGTGACCTTTTTGTGCGGCTGTTACGCGGCTGTCACGACGGGTGCCTGTAGTGATTTGAATAGCTTGATAGCCATCTATATCAGTATTTTTGACTTGAGTAATGCGGTTTGCATCGACCTCAATCACGGTTACAGGGATAGATGCGCCTGCTTCAGTGAAGATACGGGTCATGCCGCATTTTTTACCGACTAAACCAATCGCCATTTTAAACCTCTTTATATCTTCTATTAATGGTTTGGGTGTTTAATGTGCATTAACCCAAAGCAATTTGAACGTCAACACCCGCCGCTAAATCTAACTTCATTAACGCGTCCACAGTTTTGTCAGTAGGCTGAACAATGTCAACCATGCGCTTGTGAGTACGGATTTCGTACTGATCACGAGCATCTTTATTGACATGTGGCGAGGTTAGAACGTTGAAGCGCTCAATGCGAGTCGGCAACGGTACAGGACCACAAACTTGCGCACCGGTGCGCTTTGCAGTATCGACAATCTCTTGCGCCGACTGATCAATCAATCGATGATCAAAAGATTTGAGTCGGATACGGATTCTCTGGTTAGCCATACCAGCAAGCTCCTAATATATGCTTTCGTCATTCTTGCGCTGCAAGTTGATGACGAATAGCCGTTTAATTAAATATTTGCTCTAAGTAACTCGTTGTTCTTTTTGTTAGAACTAAAAGCGCACCAAAAACAAAATAGTTTAAAGCCCCGCCGACCCTCCCATTTATATGGATGTCAGCAAAGGCATAATGAAATAGTGCTAGAAACGATGCTCTAGCTGTCATAGCGCCAGCATTTTACTTGGCTGCGCTCATATAATTCAGTGGTATATATTATACACAGTATTTGAGCTATTGCAAGGGCAATATCATAAGCTCGTAAATGTCTAAACCATAGCAAAGCTCTGTATTCATAGCTAGTTACGATTATTTATAAGTTGCTCTAAAGTATTTAGACGATATCAGTCTATCTATTGGTACGATGCTTTACTTGCTTGAGAAGCAATTCACGTAATGTACTTATTCTAGGACAATATCGTATTGTTCCTGAGTGTAGAGATTCTCAACTGCAAAGGTAATCACTCGCCCTAACAAATATTCAAGATCAGCGACAGTGTCTGCTTCTGATGTCAACAGCAAATCAATGACGGCCGCGTGAGCGACGACTGTGAACTTTTTCGGTGAATTATAAGTCCGCGCACAACGCGTTATTTCACGGAATATCTCAAAGCAAACCGTTTCAGCAGTCTTAACAAAACCGCGACCTTGACAGGTTGAGCAAGGCTCGCATAGCTGCTGACCGAGCGACTCACGCGTCCGCTTGCGGGTCATTTCAACTAAGCCAAGCTCGCTAACTTGAGTAATGTTGGTCTTAGCATAATCTTGAACTAACTGCTCTTGCAAGCTAGCCAACACATCATCTTTATGCTCTTGCTCAAGCATATCAATAAAATCCAGAATAATGATTCCACCTAAATTACGTAAGCGTAATTGACGCGCGATAGCATGGGTTGCCTCTAAGTTGGTCTTATAAACGGTGTCTTCTAAAGAGCGACCACCAACGAAAGAACCCGTATTAACATCAATAGTAGTCATCGCTTCGGTTTGATCGATAATGAGATAACCGCCAGACTTGAGGTTGACACGACGATTGAGTGCATCACGTAAGTCATCCTCAACGCGGTGTACATCAAATAGCGATTGCTCAGCGGTATAATAGGTGATTCGATCATAGACAAAAGGAACAAACTCTTGGGCAAACTCTCGGACTTGTTGATAAATGGCTTCGTTATCAATAATAACTTTTTCGGTGTCCGCATGTACCAAGTCACGAATAGAGCGCAATGGTAAGGACAGCTCTTGATAAATCATCTCTGAGCTTTGACTTTGTGTGGTTTCTTGACGACGTGCGCAGATAGTACGCCACAATTGCAATAAATAGTAAATGTCTTCCTCAAGCTTATCGACTGGCACACGCTCAGCTGCAGTACGTGCAATCAAGCCACCTTGCAAATTGACTGTTTGCATTAGACTGCTGAGCTCAGTTTTTAGTCGTGTCCGTTCATCTTCATTATCAATACGCTGAGAGATACCAATATGATCGCTTGATGGAAGGTAAACCAAGTAGCGAGAAGGTAAAGAGATATTCGTTGTGAGACGTGCGCCTTTGCTCCCCAATTGGTCTTTAGTGACTTGTACCAATATCCGTTGACTTTCGTGCAGACGATGTTGAATCAGAGTTTTGATTGGCGCAGGTAAAATTTCAGTATTTGACGAGATTATTGTTGGCGATAGCGTTGCCAAGCTATCGGTAGATTTTGCTACAGCATCACGATCAAGATCTTCCACTATAGCAGAATTATCATTACGCTTTGCTAACGGACGTGGCTCACGCTCCATATCATTGACGTGCAAAAATGCGGTTCGAGACTGCCCTATGTCAACAAAAGCGGCTTGCATGCCTGGTAATACACGTACTACTGTGCCCAAGTAGATATTACCTACTAGGCCAAGCTTATGATGACGCTCGATATAAATTTCACCCAGCACACCATTATCCATGACTGCTACTCGGCATTCCATCGGACTGATATTAATCAGCAGCTCTTCAGACATAGTGTTCTTCTCTTATATTCATATCAACAATAACAAATAGTGCTCTTAGCTGATAGTGTAACAAACGCACCGTCTCTCTGCCCACTGTCCTGCCGTGTCATTATGTGTCTTAATTCTTCTACCTATACTTCTTTATGATAACGGTTTTTGCTTACCTCATTAATTAGTGCCAACGTTTGAGCCAATGGGAGCCCAACCACATTGGTATAGCTTCCATTGATACGGGTGACCCACGCTGCTGCCAATCCTTGGATGCCATAACCACCAGCCTTATCGGCAGGCTCACCACTATTCCAGTATTCAACCATCATAGCTGTCGTCAAAGGCACAAAGGTAACCTCCGTTCTTTCAATAATTTGTCGATGCCCTACTGATCTCAAAAACTGCTTATTGCTATCTGTAGTCAATAAGCTCACTTCAGTCGCTTGTACTGATGTCCATACTTGATGAGTCTTGTCTGACATTTGCTGCCACATACTACAAGCATGATCGCAATCTATAGGTTTAACTAGCACTGTTTTGCCATCCGCTAAGACCCCTATCGTATCGGCCGTTAAAATCATAAGAGAGCTGGATAATGCAAGCCATCCTGCATTGTCATTTTTAACATCTTCATTTAACTGTGTATTCAATTGTTCGATAGCAGCAGTGGCTTTGCTAGCCACCATACGCTGAATATAATCAGTAGGCGATTCATCATGATAGGCTGTTTCATCAATATCAACACTGATGATCCTAAAATCTACTTGAGCATTGGTTAGCAATTCGCGGCGACGCGGTGAACCAGAAGCTAATATAATGTCCATCGCTTTTCTCTTAGTTTTTTTATTACTATATATTTTGGAGGTGAAAACCATCAGCACCTTAGCGTTTTTAAGATACTTTCACTATAGATCTTTTACCTATGATTTAGCGGGTAAACTTAGCCAACGCTAATAGTATAAGTGGCCAACTTATGATGCTCATCCCTAAAGATAAACCGGATTGAGCGATGAATACGCCTTGGGTAATCAACTGTAACACCCATAGATTCAGTTGGAATATGACTAATCCTAGACTCGCTACAAGCCATGCGCTACCGCTGTCGAGTTGCTTGATGTAAATACTGCTAATTTTTATCACTAAAGCAACGACTACAGCGGCAAAAGCTTGCTGTCCAAGGCGAGTATCCATCAGTAAATCAGCAATAATACCGATGGTAAATGCCGTAAAAACACCAACATAACGAGGCTGAAATAGTAACCAAAAAATCAGCACCATAATCATAACCATTGGTCGTAGGGTTGCAATGCTGGGACTTAAAGGATAAACGATAAGGGAGGATGCAATCACGAAACTAATGATGATTGCGATGAGCACGATACCAGTGGGATGCTCAGAGTTCGGATACGCCATGAGAACCTGCCTTAGTAATAATTAGCGGTACTGGCTAATAAGGTCTCAGTGGTCATATCACTGGGTGACTGCGGACGTGGCGTTATAACAGTAGCAGAATTTGTGTCAATACCTTCTATATTGCTAGGTGTGACCTCGAAATCTTTACTATCATTATCTGTAAATTTATCTTGTAGAACTAATACGTAAGCGTTATCAACAAAGTTAGCCGCTGGAGTCACTTCGATACTTCTAAAATTATCTGCTTGGGTGTCTTCTACTTTTGCAATACGGCCCACTCGATAGCCTGCAGGTATACGTCCACCGAGACCTGATGAAATCAGCTCATCACCGACACGTACGTCCGAGGTTTTAAATACATAGTTGAGATTTAAGGAGGTCGGTATACCTGCACCAGTAACAATAGCGCGCTGACCAGTGCGCTTAACGGTTACTGCTACTGATTGTTGCTCATCAGTAATCAACAGTAGGCGACTGGTATTGGGATATACGTTGATGATTTGACCTAAAATACCATCTTCGTCAATCACAGTTTGACCCACTTGCACACCGTCTTGTTTACCTTTATTCAATACAACGATTTGCTTGAGTAAATTGGTATCGGTACCGATAACTTGTGCTAAATTCAAATCGAACTGCTCAGGTTTAGTCGTCGACAATATACCCTGCAATCGTGCATTCTGCGCCAAGATATAGTCCTGCTGCTGTAGCTTAGCTTGGGCATGAATGAGCTGCGACTTGAGTTGAACGTTTTCACGGCGTAACGCTTCTTTTGACTGAACACTGCCACTTATCCAATGCTCAGCATAACTTGGCAGTAAAGAGAACTGATAAATAGGTTGCATCGAAGCATGGCTAGTATTGCGTATTGAACTGAACCACTCCGGATTTTTGCTATCGAACCACATCAGTATTAAGGCCACTATCAATATAATAGCAGTCTTACGAAGTGACAACGGCTGACGAGCAAAAATACTTGGGGTCATAAGAGTTCTAATAATAGGTGTTTATTATAATTTTTTAATCGATAGCTGCTTAATGTACAAATCGGCAAATACCAATTATCACTATTGCAACGCCAGTCTCATTGACCACCGTTACCATAGTGATTTTAGTATTCTAAATAGTTATACAAAAATCATATTAAGACTTTTATTATTAATAAACTCTAGTGCAATACCACCACCGCGACTGACACACGTCAGTGGATCTTCTGCGACAGTAACTGGCAAACCAGTCTCTTTTGAAATAAGCTTATCCAAATCACGTAGCAACGCACCGCCCCCAGTCAGGACAATACCGCGCTCGGCGATATCTGATGACAGCTCAGGTGGCGTTTGCTCAAGCGCTGCCTTGACGGCGCTAACAATACCGCTTAAGGGATCACTTAACGCTTTTTGGACTTCTTCTGAATTAACAGTAAAGGTTTTTGGCACCCCTTCTGCCATACTGCGACCACGTACTTCTACTTCTAGTATATTGTCATCACTAATCGCTGATCCCACTTCTTTTTTGATGCGTTCAGCGGTCGTCTCACCGATAACACAACCATGAGTACGGCGTACATGAGTGATAATAGCTTCGTCAAATATATCACCACCGATACGTATTGATTCTGCATAAACACAGCCTGACAATGCAATGACAGCGATCTCAGTGGTACCGCCACCGATATCAACGACCATTGAACCGCTAGCTTCATGGACGGGCATGCCCGCACCAATTGCCGCTGCCATTGGCTCTTCTAATAAAAGAACTTTACTAGCGCCTGCTGATGATACGGCTTCACGGATGGCTTTACGCTCAACGAGCGTCGATTTACATGGCACACAAACAACAACGTTTGGCTGTGCCATAAAACGCTTGGCTTTCACTTTACCAATGAAATGCTTGAGCATCTTCTGTGTCACTTCAAAGTCGGCAATGACACCGTCTTTTAAAGGTCGAATGGCAGTAATATTGGAAGGGGTACGACCAAGCATCTGCTTAGCATCAATACCAACGGCAGCGACCGTAGGGTTTTGAGTACGATTACTGCGTAAGGCGACCACGGTCGGCTCATCGAGCACCACACCTTTACCCGGAATAAAGATTAGGGTATTCGCAGTACCAAGGTCAATAGCGATATTATTTGATAAAAATCCAAACAGGTTCATGACTAATATATCCAGCGCTTTACAACTAAGGCGAATGAGATGACTAAGGCTTTACTCATCGAAATCGAGTAGATGGTTATGTCGCGCACACGGTAACAAAAGCTTAAGCACGCAGCAAGCCGAATCCAATCAATAACGACGAAATAATTAAATTGGGCTAAATTATACCGACTTAGCTCAAAAAAAACATAGATATTTGCATCAGTAAGCAAGGATTTCAAGGTTAAATGCTAGAATTTGTTACAGAAATTAAAATAGTATGGCTATCTATTTTAATCAGCAAATAATAAAAGTCTACATTCGTACAAGATTCTTGCCTTTTTGCATAAGGTTACTTTAACGCATTTAACACTTCGATTGTTAAGCGATTGATAATACATCAATAATTATAGTATTTTTTATTAACTGTCCGTTAGATGGGTAGAGATTATGCTGTAATCCTTAACCCTACTCTGTAAACTGAGCTCATATGCTTTATAATGAATCGATGCTCATTACTCTATAATAAGCAATAGCAATGCAGACACTATAATATGAGAAAATAATACGTCGACTATCATACTTAGTAGTGACGCCGAAAGTACTTATAATGAAAACCTATAAATAGGCGTCATAGCATTAGCATGCGCCCGCTTTAATAAAACTTATCCTTTACTGGAGAAATTATGTCACAGCAATCCTCCTCGGCTGAATCAATCACTGACAGTAGTGTCAGCCGTCAAGAAATTCTTGAAGTTGCCAACCTAGCACGACTAGGTGTTGATGAAGACACCGCTGATAGCTATGCTGACGAAATCAGCAAGGTGCTAAACTTGATGAATACATTAGCAGGTGTCGATACTGCAGATTTGACCCCGCTTGCCAATATTCATGAGGCGTGTCAAGACTTGAGAGCTGATATTGCCCGCCATGATATCAATCGCGAACGCAATCAATCGGTCGCGCCAGCAGTTGAAGATGGCTTATATCTTGTGCCACAAGTCATTGAGTAGCGCGTTATCAGTCGTTTTTAATTTATTCCATTCTATTTCATCCAGTTAACATTTTGACGGACGACCCCTTATGTCTGAGATTCATTATCTAAGTACCCAGCAATTGATTGCTGGCTTGCAAGACAAACAATTTAGTAGCCTTGAGCTGACCGAACACTATATCAAACGTATTGATGCTTTAGACGGCAAGATTAACAGCTTCATTACTCATACGTCTGAGACCGCGCTTGCACAAGCAAAAGCGGCTGATGAGATGCGTATGCAAGGCGATAATCGCCCATTACTGGGTGTGCCGATGGCGCATAAAGATATCTTTTGTACTCAAGGCGTATTGACCACTTGCGGCTCCAAAATGCTGCATAACTTTGTGTCGCCTTATGACGCTACTATCGTTTCTAACATCGAAAATGCTGGGATGATTAGCCTTGGCAAGCTCAATATGGATGAGTTCGCTATGGGCTCAGACAATGGTAGCTCGTATTATGGCGCTGTGCACAATCCTTGGAACCTTGACCGTGTCCCTGGCGGCTCATCAGGTGGCAGTGCAGCAGCAGTTGCCGCAGGTTTTGTTCCTGTAGCAACGGGTAGTGACACGGGTGGCTCTATTCGTCAACCTGCGTCATTTTGCGGCTTAACGGGTATCAAGCCGACTTATGGTCGCGTATCACGCTTTGGTATGATTGCCTATGCTTCAAGTTTGGATCAAGCCGGCAGCATGGGTCGCAGTGCCAAAGACTGCGCCTATCTATTACAACCAATGATCGGTCATGACCCACGTGATGCCACTTCTATCAAACATGACATGCCTGACTACGTCCACGACCTTGATGAGGCCGCAGCAACAGCTGGCGATAAGCCATTTGCAAATCTACGTATTGGCGTTGCAAAAGAATATTTTGGCGCAGGACTCGATGCTGAGGTAGATAAGGTAGTTCGTACCGCATTACAGAAATATGAAGAACTTGGCGCAACGATTGTTGAAGTTAATATCACTGATCCTGAAATTACGCTTGCGACTTATTACATGCTTGCTCCCGCTGAAGCATCGTCCAATCTTTCGCGCTTCGATGGCGTGCGTTTTGGTTATCGCTGTGAGAATCCAAAAGACTTAATTGATCTCTATACGCGCTCACGTTCTGAAGGCTTTGGTCCTGAAGTACAACGTCGTATCTTGATGGGCACTTATGCCCTATCTGCGGGTTACTTTGATGCTTATTATATTAAGGCACAAAAAGTGCGTCGTTTAATTATCAAAGACTTCGAAGAGGCTTTTGCAAACTGTGACTTAATTGCCAGTCCAACCGCGCCAACACCCGCTTATAAGCTCAGTGAAGATTTAGACTCAGCCACTATGTATCTAGGCGATGTCTACACCATCGGTGTCAACTTAGCGGGTCTACCCGCCCTTAGCCAACCAGTAGGGTTAACTTCTGAGGGCTTACCTGTTGGCTTGCAATTGATCGGTCAGCATTGGCAAGAGAGTAAGCTGCTCACTACCGCGCATCTGTTCCAACAACATACCGATCATCATTTGCAACACTCTGCCATTGCTAAGGAGACGGTATAGTATATCGTTATAGCTGAATAACTTACTATACCGAACTATATGGTTTCGCACGAGCAGAAATCTGACTTTGCTTTTTACTTCACTCTTTACTTCACTGAGGATATAAAATGAATTTCATCGACATGTTAAAACAAGACTATAGCTTAGATAGTAATCAAGCCACAGCATTACAAAAAGAGCTTAAAGCGTTAGAAGCATTTTTTGATAAAAACTTTGAAGATAATTCAGGTTTTTTCCAAACTTTTTATAATAAATTTGAAAAAACTATTGCTCCTTACGGCTTTGAAGAAGGTGACGCTGAACAAGCTGAACCTTTAGTGAGCAGTTTGTTGAACCAAGGTGATTTCAAAATCTTGGTTAGTTACGTTATTCCTGCCTATTATCAAAGTGGCGGGGATATCGAGATATTTGCAGATACTTATACCCAGTTGATGAATAGTTATTAAAGCCTGTTTGATGGATTAATTCCTAACAAGCGGGTTGAAGTTAAAACGATTTTATTCGAAGATCTAAATAAAACGATTTAGGTGAAACGCCAGTGTGATTTTGAAAAACTTCTTACTTTCAAAATTGATGAAGATTTCAACTTTGAAGGTAAGTTAATAGATAGAGATGAGCTGAATGAAGGTTTAGGAAAAATAATTAGAGTTGCCTTTTAGCTTAATAATAGTTTATTTCAAATTTTTGATAGGATTTTATGATGGAAATGACAGAGTTTGCCGTTCGCAAAGAGTTGCTCGTCGATGGCTATGAAGTGATTATTGGCATTGAGATTCACTGTCAGCTCAATACTGACAGCAAAATATTCTCAAGCGCGCCAACTGACTTCGGTCACGAGCCGAATACGCAAGCGAGTATCGTTGACTTAGGCCTACCCGGTGTACTGCCTGTACTCAATAGCGGTGTCGTTGAACGCGCGCTAAAATTTGGTCTAGGCGTTGATGCACAACTGGGACTGTTCAATACTTTTGACCGTAAAAACTACTTTTATCCTGATTTGCCAAAAGGCTATCAAATCACCCAAATGGCCAACCCTATCGTTGGTCGTGGTCATATCGATGTCGTCGTCAATGAAGGCGAAAAAAATGAATACCCTAAACGTATGGGTATTACTCGTGCGCACTTAGAAGAAGATGCTGGCAAATCCGTCCATGATGCTGTCGAAGGTATGACTGGTGTCGATCTTAACCGCGCTGGTACACCCTTGATTGAGATTGTCTCTGAACCTGATATGCGCTCAGCCAATGAGGCATTGGCTTACATCAAAGCTATTCATCAATTGGTCACTTGGTTGGGTATCTCCGACGCTATTATGGCTGAAGGTTCGTTCCGTTGTGACTGTAACGTCTCTATACGTAGAGTTGGGGCTGAGCTGGGTACGCGCACTGAGCTAAAGAACCTAAACTCGTTCCGCAATATCGAACGCGCTATCAACCGTGAAATTGAACGTCAAATCGATATCTTAGAAGATGGCGGTAAAGTCGTGCAAGCGACGATGCTCTATGATGCTGATGCCGACATCACACGCATTATGCGTATCAAAGAGAACGCTGATGACTATCGCTACTTCCCTGACCCTGACTTATTGCCAGTGCGTATCGAGCAATCAACTGTCGATGCTATTAAAGCCGCAATGCCTGAGCTACCTGTCGCGCGTCGTGCACGTTTAGAAAATGAGCTTGAGCTATCAGAATATGATGCTCGTATTCTGACGGGTAGCCGTCAGCTTGCCGATTACTTTGAAGCTGTGGTTAGCGAAGTCGGTCAATCACACGCTAAGATTGCGGCTAACTGGGTCATGGGTGATTTACTTGGTGCGCTGAATAAAGATGATAAAGAGATTACTGACTCACCGATTAGCGCTAAGCAACTGGCTAATATGCTCAAACGCATCTTTGATGACACCCTCTCTGGTAAAATGGCGAAAAAAGTCTTTAGTGCTCTATATGATCGCGAAGGTGGCGATGCTGATAATGCCGCTGATCAAATCATCGACGCTCAAGGGCTCAAACAAGAAACCGATACAGGCGCTATTAAAGCTATCGTTGAAGAGGTCATCGCAAACAATGCAGCGATGGTCGAAGAGTACCGTGGTGGTAAAGAAAAAGCCTTTAACGGTCTAGTCGGTCAAGTGATGAAAGCCAGTCG
>JBBSUA010000002.1:0-20988 GCA_038235315.1 Pseudomonadales bacterium
AATCGTGACCATGGCGGTATTTTATTATGTCAGTGTCACCCTAAATAATGCCGATTTAAATTGCAATGAAGGTTTTTTATCGCCTTCAGTATTGCTTGCAAGCATCCTTGCAGTGTTATGGCAATTTTGGAATATTTATCATCAGTATGTGAGTTACAACGAGGAAGCGAAGCAAGCAAAAAGCCGTGTCAATACTATGGTGTCAGTGATCAATAAATTGACTCGCTTTGTACCATTACAGATTTGGCAGCCTATTGTGAAATCGGATAGCCCAGTCAATATCTCGAACAAACGTGCTAAGTTGTCCATAATGTTTTCAGATATTGTTGGTTTTACCGAGTTATCTGATAGCCTAAGTGCAGATAATGTTGCTGATATTTTGAATACCTATATGCAATGTATGACCACCATCGCCAATAAGCATGGCGCAGTATTAGATAAGTTTATTGGTGATGGTATGGTATGTTTCTTTGGCGAGCCTTATACTCAGGGCACACGTCAAGATGCGCTCAATTGTGTAACGATGGCGATTGATATGCGCCGAGAGATGCGCAGCTTACGCCAAAACTGGCGACTAATGGGTTTTGAAGGCCTGTATGTACGTATTGGTATCACTACTGGTTACTGTCATGTGGGTAATTTTGGTAGCAATAGCCGCCTTAATTACACGATTATTGGAAAAGAGGCTAACCTTGCCTCTCGTCTGGAATCTATCGCGGATAAAGGCGATATAATTATTAGTCAGAGTACCTATGACTATATCTGCCATGATTATGAGTGTCAGTATGTGGGTGCCTACCAGCTGAAAGGTTTTGATGATAAAATTAAGGCGTGGCAAGTGTTAGATCCTGAAGATAATGAAGGTCATTTATCAAAATGGATTGATCATACAATGCCAGGTTTTAATCTACATCTGAATTTTAAAGATATGCAAAATTATGACTTTCAAGAGATTAAAAATCGATTGAACTTTGCGCTAGAGCGTATTGAAAAAGAAGAGGTATCTATCGAAATAGATATGAATAATGATAGTCAGAAGAATAGTAGCGATCAGAAATAATATTATCGCTAAAACATACGACTGGATACGTTAAACTTGTTTAACCTAAAAAGCGTGGTATATACACAAAAAAGCCAGCTATGATCATAGTTGGCTTTTTTGGTATTGTTATCCACTACTTTTTTAGTGACAATTTAGACCGCTATTTTTGAAAATTTATCGATGTTAATGATTTTCTTTAGCATGGTTAAGGGTATATTTAGGAATCTCGATAATGAGATCGTCTTCCTCTAACATGACTTGACAAGACAGACGCGAATCTGGCTCTAGTCCCCAAGCACGATCAAGCAAATCTGCCTCAATATCATCCATCTCGTCTAAGTTATTAAAGCCTTTACGTACGACTACATGACAAGTGGTACATGCTTTTGACATCTCACAAGCGTGCTCGATTTTAATACCTTTTTCTATCAAAGCTTTGCACAAGTTGTCACCAGCTGCTAGCTCTACTTCAGCGCCTTCTGGACAAATCTCATGATGGGGGAGTACAGTAATTTTTGGCATAAGTAATATATCCGCTGCTAATCAATTTAAAAAAATAGTATGGGTAAGGAAATAATTTGAAATACAGAATAAAATACTGAAATCATCTATTAATTCTGTTTATCAAAATTTTTCTTAGGAGTTATCAAAAATTGTAACTTTCAAACGTAATCAAAAATCAACGCTAAGTCTGCTAGCTATTATGAGTATAGAATAATTACCAATCTTGAGCACTGGTACCCGCCATACTGGTTTTGACACTTCGATCCATAATACGGGCAGCAAAAGCATCACTGAGTGGTTTTAGCGCTGCTTGCTTAGTTTCAATAAGTGCTAAATCATTAGAGCCTAAAGCGATTTGCATGTCTTGTATTTGCGTAGCTAACTGTTGCTGCTCATCAGTATCAAGTAATTCAGAAAATTCAATGAGTGCAGATTGCAGAGCTAATACTTCACGTTCAGCTTCTACTTTGGTTTCAATTAAAGAGCGCGCATTTTTATCTTCTTCAGCGTGTCTGAAGCCTGCAACTAATAGCTGTTCTTTTTGCTCATCTGATAAGCCATAAGCTGGAGTAATTTCAATTTTGCTTTCTGTTTTTGTCGTTGTTTCTTGCGCACTAACAGTCAATTGACCATTAGCATCAATACTAAACGTCACCTCAATACGAGCAAACCCAGCCTTCATCGGTGGAATCCCATATAGCTCAAAACGTCCCAGTGAACGACAGTTATCTACTGTCTCACGTTCGCCTTGTACCACATGGATGACCATACCTGTTTGACCATCTTGATAGGTGGTAAACACTTGACGTTTTTTAACAGGAATAGGCGTATTGCGAGGAATTAGAACTTCAGCCAAACCACCCATAGTCTCAAGTCCAAGCGACAGTGGCGTGACATCTAATAATAATAAATTATTATCACTATCACCGTTTACTAATTGATGGGCAGTCTGAGCGGCACCTAATGCCACCACTTCATCTGGATTTAGTCGGCATAAAGGCTCTTTAGCAAAGAACTCAGTCACAACTTGTTGAACGGCTGGCATACGCGTTGAGCCGCCAACTAAGATCACCTCATCTAAATCTTGGATAGAGAGTTTGGCATCTCTTAGTACTTGTTCGCAGACGCTTAATGTTCTTCGATTTACTGGTTCTGCAATAGTAAGTAGGTCTTCACGACGCACAACACCCTGATAAGCTTGCCCATTGATAACGATATCAATATTAACGTGTTCATTGTCAGTTAATGCTTGTTTGTAAGATTTTGCTTGTTGGGCAAGTACCGATTTATCGTGAAGGCTGACAGTAGCGGGATCAATATCAAGCTGTTTGATAAGCCAATTGGTCAATAGGCGGTCAATATCGTCACCGCCAAGCGCACTATTACCACCGGTTGCCAATACTTCAAACACGCCATCCGTTAACTTTAGGATAGACACGTCAAAAGTACCGCCACCTAAGTCATAGATTAAATAATAACTTTCTGTATTAGCGTCACTCTGGTTTTGACTTATTTTATCAAAACCATACGCTACTGCTGCTGCAGTGGGCTCATTCAATAAACGCAATACATTAATACCTGCAGCTTGAGCGGCATCTTTGGTCGCTTGACGTTGAGCCTCATCAAAATAAGCAGGCACAGTAATGACGGCACCTTCGATACTATCCTCAGGCAATGCATTCATAGCACGCTGTTTGAGTGTGGCTAAAATACGTGCTGAGACTTCAACTGGTGACACTTCACCTTGAGCCGTCACAAATGCTGGCATTGCATCAGTGCTGCCACTCAATTCATAAGGATGCGAGAATTTGATATCTGATTGGCTACGACCCATAAAACGTTTAGCAGAGATAATCGTATTCTTTGGATCATTCGGTAAGTTGAGCAAGGCACTGTGACCGACAAGTGGCGTACCGGTACTGGGGTAGTAAACTACCGAGGGCAATAAGGTATCCGCATCTGTATCTGCCTCTAGTACTTGTGCTTTACCTGAGCGAACCACTGCAACTAGTGAGCGCGTTGTCCCTAAATCAATACCTATACCAAAACGATGTTGGTGGGGTTGAGCACTTTGATTAGGTTCAGCAATTTGTAATAAAGACATAGGGCAACTCAGGTATCAGATGAATAAATAAATTGGACGGTTATAACATATAGAACGATGATAGCGTGCTAGTAAATAGACATAATTATCACAGGACAGGGTAGTTAAAGTAGAAAATTATACGATATTATCAAACCTATTTTAACTGTCTGTATCAGAATAACAATATTTAGAGCCTAATATTTCGCACCTAACTAGACATACAAATCATCATCATTAGAGTGCTCAGCACTGGCAACATCATCGAGAGCTGTCGTAATATCGGCATCTAATTTGACTAAAAATTTTAACTTTTGTGTCGCATCTATTGCAACTTGCCAGTCCTGACTTTGATAAGCGGTATCAAAACGTGTCGATTGAATGTTTACTCGTTCGACAATCTGTGGATATAACTGCTGTAACGCTGAGCGATTTTTTGCTTCAATAGCCTCATCTAGATCGATACGCATGTTCATCGCGTCATCTAAAAAGTCTAAGTCTGCAATTGAATTCTCTAACGTCTGAGCTTGGGATGCCATATCTAATAAGTAAGCGGCGCGACTATCAGGAGCGCTAAGTGTTTGATAAGCTTGATTGATTAAGGCGGATGCTTGCTCAGAATACTGCTGAGCTTTTGTAGTATCGATGAGATCTTTTGCGACATTATCAGGATGATAACGTTTTTGTAGCAGCCGCAAGCGTTGATCTAAATTATCTTGTGGTATTTTAAATTGAACAGGTTGCTCAAATAATGCAAAGAAATTATCAAATAATGCTTCTTGTCCAGTTAGGATATCGGACTTATCTGCATTTGAAGCGGATTGGACTGAACGGTCTAAAGACATGATATACGCCTTACTATTTTTATTTATTGTTTTAAATATTAAATCTCTATACGGCCTACATAACCTAACTTAGTTATAGGTTAGGTTAATAACTTATATATAACTCTATTATCTACACAGTAAATGATTCACCGCAGCCACATTCACCCTTTTGATTAGGGTTAGTGAACTTAAAGCCTTCATTTAAACCTTCTTTTTCATAATCCATTAATAATCCATCTAAATATACCAAGCTCTTGGGATCGATAAATATACTGACATCACGGCTATCATAACGGGTGTCATTTTCGTCAGGTGTATCAACAAACTCTAAGACATAAGCCAGTCCTGAGCAGCCAGCAGTGCGGATACCTACACGAATGCCTTCACCTTTACCGCGATTGTCCAAAAAATCTCGAACATGCTGGGCGGCGCGTTCTGTCATCTCAATCATGCCAACTCCCATTAATTTCTAATAATGAAATAAAGTCTCGTTAATGCTTATTTAATATAAAAACCATTACTGATATTTATTGTAAATAAAAGGTGACAATCACATGAATGTTATTGTCACCTCTGTAGCATCAATAGAATTTTAATACCACTTAATTCTGACTATCATAGATTCTAGCTGCAACAAAGTGAGTACAATACGACGTTTAGACTGCTTCTACTTCTGTCGTCTCACTAGCTGCGTGCTTACCTTTATAATCACTGATAGCCGCCTTAATCGCATCTTCTGCAAGTACAGAACAATGGACTTTTACAGGAGGTAATGCGAGCTCCTTGACGATGTCATTGTTTTTGATCTCGCTTGCTTGGTCTAGACTTTTGCCTTTGAGCCACTCAGTTACGAGCGAGCTTGAGGCAATCGCTGAACCGCAGCCATAAGTCTTAAAACGCGCATCTTCAATGATACCATCATCATTGACTTGGATTTGCAAACGCATCACATCGCCACATGCGGGGGCACCGACCATACCAGTACCAACATTTTTGGCATTTTTATCAAGGTTGCCAACATTGCGTGGATTTTCGTAATGATCAATAACTTGGTCACTATAGGCCATGGGTTTTCTCCTAGTTAGATGATGAGTAGTAATAATATATGTGGAACCACTCATCGGTAATTGGGGTCAAACACTGACGGTATCATTGTCTGATTAAGTATTTAGTGGCTGTAGTTTACAACCATATGGCTGTATTAATGCTCAGCCCATTCTACGGAATTTAAATCAACACCTTCTTGATACATATCCCATAATGGTGACAAGTCGCGTAGTTTATCAACGGCGTCATGCATTTGTTTGACGACAATATCGACATCTTCTTCAGTAGTATAGCGGCCGAAGCTAAAGCGAATAGAACTATGAGCCAATTCATCAGGACGACCGATTGCACGTAGTACATATGATGGTTCAAGAGTAGCTGAAGTACAGGCTGAACCTGACGATACTGCTAAATCTTTGAGTGACATCATAAGCGACTCGCCTTCAACAAAGTTAAAACTAATATTAACAATGTTAGGGACACTATGTTCTAAATCACCATTCAGATAGATCTCTTCAATATCTTGGAGACCATCCCATAATTTTTGGCGTAATTTCGCTGCATGGTCATGATCTTCTTGATAACGCTCATTGGCTAAGCTAAATGCAGCACCAAGACCGACGATTTGATGCGTGGGCAACGTACCTGAACGCATACCACGTTCATGACCACCGCCATGTTGCTCTGCTTTTAAACGAATACGTGGTTTACGGCTAACAAACAACGCGCCGATACCTTTAGGGCCATAAGCTTTATGACCTGAGAAACTCATCAAATCAACTTTGATTTTTTGAACATCAATTAAAACTTTACCAACCGCTTGGGCAGCATCAACATGAAAGACAATACCAGCTTCGCGAGTGATTTCACCAATAGCAGCAATATCAGTAAGTGTACCCAGCTCATTATTAACGATCATCAACGAGACTAAGATAGTGTCTTCACGTAGCGCATCTTTTACTTGTTTTGGTAGAATCAAACCAGTGCTTGGTTGTGGCTCAAGATAAGTAATCTCAAAACCCTCTTGCTCAAGTTCACGGCAAGTATCAAGTACGGCTTTATGTTCGATTTTACTGGTAATAATATGCTTACCACGAGATTGATAAAAATGTGCTGCACCTTTAATAGCTAGGTTGTCAGACTCTGTTGCACCTGAAGTGAATACAATCTCACGTGGATCGGCATTGATAACTTCAGCCACTTGTTGACGTGCTACTTCTACTGCTTCCTCAGCCTGCCAACCATAGCCATGTGAGCGTGACGCTGGGTTACCAAAGACGCCATCTACAGTCAGGTACTCGCTCATCTTAGCGGCAACTGATCTAGCAACTGGCGTTGTGGCGGCATAGTCTAAGTAAATAAGATTATTATGTTGGCTCATGCTGGGTTTGCCTCGCTGGTCGGTAAGGTAATAGTGTTTATATCTTTTATAAAAGAAAACTGCTGACGTTCTGATATTGACTGCACGTTTTCCATATCTAATAATTGTGCTAATGTTATATTTTTCAAGTATTGTTCAATATGATTCGATAGGGCATACCACAGATCGTGGGTTAAACACATAGTGCCGCCTTGACAGTCACCACGTCCTTCACACTGCATTGCATTCACTGATTCATCGACCGCTGAGATGATACTCATGACATCGATCTCATCCAATGGCTTGGCTAAATGATAGCCTCCTGCTGCCCCACGGATACTAGTGACTAAGCCGCGCTTTCGCAATTTGGAGAACAGTTGCTCAAGATAGGAGATAGATATCGATTGACGCTTTGCAATATCAGATAGAGATACTGCACCGTCTTGTTGACTAGTCTGTATGGCTAAGTCTAGCAACGCGGTAACCGCATATCTGCCTCGAGTGGTCAAACGCATAGAATATCTCCAAGCTAATCAGTAGTAGGCAAAGTTTAATGACAGATCTAGTATCATAATCTAAGTCTTGTAAGCTTTGAGCTGTACAGAGTTTGACCCTACTAAATCATATGTTATTACTGTTAGATAATTCAGAATCCAACAGGTAATGTTTGCTTCGATAGGGTTATTATACTTAATCCTGACTAATTTAGTCAAGATTAAAGATGTCACTGAACGGTTAATCCTATCTATTAATAGTATTAGTAAAAGTAATCAACCCTATCAGCGTATTTAGAGATATGAATGCACTTGATGCAATGATGCTAGATAAGTATCTATGACTAAAAATTAATTCATAATAGAGAAAACAATAGCACTGATCGCGATAACAATCGCTACTATAGCGGTAATCATTAATACTTTTTGTTTACTCTGTAGCTCTTTGACAGTGGTTTCAAGCTCACGGTTTTTGATGGTCAATGTGCTAATTTCAGTTTGCTGTTCTGCGATACGTTTCTTGTAATCATTCTTTTTTTGTTCCATCTCTTCGGAGTTGTGTTTAGGCTTACTGTCACCACCTTTGATTTTTTTAATCAAGCTCTGTATCAGGCTACCTAAACCCAACTGCATGATAAAGTTTCTTACCAACTGTACGTGGCTAGATTCCCCACGCATTTGTAGCTTATCAGTAGCCTCACTATCGTGCGAAATAATAGCGTTTAATACTTGAATGCTATAAGCGTTGATAATAACATCTGGCTCACTACGCCCAACTGGTAATTGAGCGTCTAACAGTATTCCCTTATAGCTGAAGGTAGCGAATATCTGCAAATGCGGTAAATACAAGCGCAGACAAACGACAGTACTTTGTTTTGCGAGCGGATAAGCGGCTCGACGCAATTCAGGATCTAAACGTAGTAACAGCGTTAGCGCTGACTCAATGAAAACCAGAACAATATTGAGAAAAGAGTGAGACAACGTAGAACGCTTCATGTAAATAATCCGTTTTAATTAGCAAGTTAGAAATAAAGAACAACCCAAAATTTAAATCAAAGACAGCGATCAAAACTAGCATCGTATCATAAGTAACACTCTATGATGAACGATGTGAATCTTACGAAATACTTCCATAATAACGTCTTCATAATAAAAAGTAATGTATCACTGTGTCAGTTAGTAAATTGTTGCAGTGGCAATGACTATGGTCAGCGTTATTTTTTACTAATGGCATAACTTTTTGGTAAGCTCTAACAACAGATTCGTTGTACTTGACTAGGTGTCCATACATTTGCTTGGTTACAGCGTAGCTTAGGTATAAAATAAATTAGGTAAAAATTTATAAAAGTAATAGTAAGTTACAGATAGTTTGCGTAACATTAAGTGTCAAATACGTAGTTTGACACGCGAAAAAATGTAAAATCGCTTGCGCTCCTTATACTGCCTTGTTATAAAGGCTTTAATAAAGTGCGTCCCCTAAATACGTGTAGGTACGCGAGTTAAGTATTGTTGTTATTGCTAAAATAGGATGAGAACGATACAATGCCTGACGTTAACGTTTATTATAGCTCTTAAACTTGAAGGAAATTTTATGAATAAGTCAGAATTGATAGACAGCATTGCAGAAAAAAGTGGTCTGAACAAAACCCAAGCTGGTGACGCATTGAATGCCGTCATGGAAAGTGTTGGTCAAGCTTTGGAAGCTGGTGACAGTATTTCATTGGTCGGTTTTGGTACTTTTAGTGTGAAAGATCGTAAAGCACGTACTGGTCGTAACCCTAAAACAGGTGAAGAGTTGGCTATTCCAGCAAGCAAAGTACCTAGTTTTAAAGCAGGCAAAAACCTAAAAGAGCGTTTGAACTAAGCCATTCAATCGTATGTGCGCTGCCTGTTAGATAAAATAAATAAATGAGTAGCGCGTATCCTGAATAAGCTTACCTCAAGTCTTTTTTATAGCTGACTACTAGTCACGATATAACCGTTAAACATGTAACAAAAAAGCACCTCTACTGAAGGTGCTTTTTTTATCGATAAATTTTGTGTATGAGATGATACGAATATTTTGAGTATATGCCAAAATTCACGTATCATAGGGCGCGTAATGCTACTGCTCAAATAAGATATCAAATTTACGGGTATAGCTTTGACGTCTCTTATTTTGCCATTGTTCGCCCTTCATGATATTGCAATGGTTTTTCATCAATATAGGTTAATAAAGTAGAAATAACTATGGATAAATTGCGCGATTTTTTGAAAAGCTGGCCTGGTCGCATTTTATTGATTCTATGCCTATCGCCACTTGCACTTCTGGGTGTAGAAAGCTATTTTGGTGGCGGTGGTGTTGATCCCAACCAAATCGCTCAAGTGGGTGAGGCAAGTGTGGGTCTCCCAGAGTATCAGACCGCTGTCAATAATCGTCGCTCTGAAATTCTAGACCAACTTGAGGACGCTAGTTTATTAAATGAAGACGTACTACATTCGCAAGTACTCAAAGGTTTAATTGATCGTACCTTATTGGAGCAGCAAGCAGGCAAGCTTGGTATGACGGTATCTGATGACACTATCAATCGTCTATTACGCCAAGAAGAGACATTCAAAGATGCCAATGGTGATTTTTCTAATGACCAGTTTTCAAACTTTCTACGTCAGCGCGGTATGAATAAAGAGCAACTGTTTGCGGAATTTCGCAATCAGCTTAGTCTTGATCAGCTTAATGCCAGTATTGTTGGCACGGCTATCTATCCGATGAAAGCTGTCAATCAATTGATTGGACTGCAATTAGAAGCACGCAACTTATGGGTTTATTGATTTAATTGGCAAAATTATCAGCAGCAAATCAAGCTGACGCAAGCTGATATAAAAAGCTACTATGATGCCAATAAAGACAGTTTAAAAAGTGTCGCTATGGTTGATTTGGCTTATATCCAGCTCAGTCCTTCAACTATAAAAGTAGATAACGTTACGCCAGAGGAGTTGCAACAGCAATATAAAGCTTATACACAAGAACTTGCTGTGGTTGATGAGCGCAAAATTAGCCAAATCCTACTAACAGGTGATGATGCAAAATCTCGCGCGCAAAAGATCAAAGCACGTCTCGATAAAGGTGAGTCATTCGTAGCGCTCGCTAAAAAAGAATCTGATGATCCATCAGGAGAGACTGGCGGTGCGATAGGAAGCTTTAATCCTTCAGTGTTTGGTAATGACGCAGCCACTGTTGAAAAAGCATTACAAGGTTTGAGTGTTGGTGATGTCACTACGCCCATCAAGACGAGCTTCGGCTATCAAATATTTACAGTAACAGAAGATAATGGTGGCAAAGTCCCTAGTCTAGATAGTATGCGTGAAGCGTTGACTGTCAAGGCAAAAGAGTATAAACGCCAGACTATTTATGCTGATAAGGTCACTGCAATTAATGATTTAGCCGCAGATGGGTTTAGCATTGAAGATATTGCTCAGCAAGAAAACGTATCGCTGAAGCGTATCAAAAATTATTCAAAGGAAAACAATCAATCTGTACTGTCGCAACCGGCAGTCATCAAACAAGCCTTTGATGACTTTACGATTCAAGATCAGGCAGTAACGGCAGGTATTGAAGTAGGTACGGGTACGGCATGGGTACAACCTAGTAACTATCGTCCTACAAAAACGCTCACATTAGCGGAAGCAACACCGAATATCACGCAAGTATTACGTCAACAAAAAGCCAGCGCATTGGCTTTAAAAGATGCTAAACAGCTTGCAGCTGGTATCAAAACAGTTGCTGATATTGACAAGCAGGCAGTAAAGTTTCAGGCCTTGGGTGAAACCAATCGTCAAACAGCGTTACTAACAGAAAAAGAGCGTGGATTGGCGTTCAGTAAGCAAGCGCCTGCTAATGGTGTAGCTGCTGTAGCAAGCGCAACAGAGATGGGTGCTACCGTCGTTGTAGGAGATCGTATAAAAACAGAGCCACAAGCACAGCTATCAGAGCTTGAGAAATCTAGAACCGCCTCAATTATTCGAGACAATTTGGGGCAAGATCAATTGCAAGATTATTTAGAGTATCTACGTTTGGTTTATAAAGTTGAAATTAATGAAACGAATATGGCGAATGCACAGGATAATTAAAACCTACTGTAATCGCTTGGAACAAACGGGATGAATGAAAAAAGCAACTATATTAATATAGTGGCTTTTTTATTGAATAGGGGGTAGGGGTTAGTCGTTTATTGAAAACAATCTGTATTAATGACGGAAATGACGTATGCCAGTAAACACCATAGCGATACCATGTTCATTTGCAGCAGCAATGGTTTCGTCATCACGCATAGAACCACCAGGCTGGATAATGGCAGAAATACCAACCTCGGCAGCATTATCAATACCATCGCGGAATGGGAAGAAAGCATCAGAGGCCATTACCGCACCTTCAGTCGCTAAGCCGGCATGCTCAGCTTTAATGGCAGCAATACGAGCTGAATTGACGCGACTCATTTGTCCTGCACCAACCCCAATAGTACGTTGATTTTTGGCATAAACAATGGCATTAGATTTGACGTATTTTGCCACTGACCAGCTGAATAATAAATCAGAAATTTGAGCGTCTGTAGGTTGAACGTCAGTAACAATTCTTAAATCGGTTATGCCGATTACTGCTAAATCTTGCTCTTGCACCAGTAATCCACCATTAACACGCTTATAATCCAATTGAGTCAAACGAGCTTCAGGTGCAGGCAACTCGCCACAGATTAGTACGCGTACATTTTTCTTACTGGCCGTTGCTTGTAAGACGCCATCTTCTAAACTTGGTGCAATAATCACTTCGACGAACTGGCTGTCGATAATGGCTTTTGCAGCGGCTACTGTCAGTTGACGATTGAAAGCGATGATACCGCCAAACGACGACTCAGGATCAGTACTAAACGCTGTACGATAAGCAGCTACCTGATCATTATCTATGGCTACACCACAAGGGTTAGCATGTTTGACAATCACGCAAGCTGGCGCGCTAAAAGCTTTGACACACTCAAGGGCAGCATCGGTATCGGCAATGTTGTTATAAGATAATGCCTTGCCTTGAAGTTGTTGAGCAGTAGCGATAGAAGCTTGCTGGGTCTGTGTTGACTGATTTTCGATATAAAATGCTGCTTTTTGATGAGGGTTTTCGCCGTAGCGTAAGTCTTCTATCTTATTCAATTGTAAATTGAACGTACGAGCAAAGGTTTCAGGCTGCTGAGTTTCATTCACACGACTGCCCAAGAAGTTCGCAATCATACCGTCGTATTGCGCAGTATGTTCAAAAGCTTTAACTGCTAAGTCATAACGTAAGGCTGAAGTCAGTTTGGTATCATTACCTAGCGCAGTAAGTACGCGCTCATAATCAGCAGGATCAGTGACGATGCCTACATGAGCATGGTTCTTAGCGGCTGCACGTACCATAGTTGGACCACCAATATCGATGTTTTCTATGGCTTCATCCATTGTCACATCAGCGCGAGCAATCGTCTCAGCGAACGGATACAGGTTAACCACGACCAGATCAATACGGTCAATCTCGTATTCACTCATAATCTCATCATCTGTACCGCGGCGTCCCAAAATTCCACCATGAATCTTAGGGTGCAGCGTTTTTACCCGACCATCCATCATTTCAGGAAATCCGGTATAGTCCGAAACTTCAGTGACAGCTATATTGTGCTCTTTTAATAGACGATAGGTACCGCCAGTAGACAATAAGCCAAAACCTGATTGAAGAAGACCTGTTGCAAATTCGACAATGTTCGCTTTGTTAGAGACAGACAGTAGAGCAAGTGGTGTCGTAACCATATAAGTAATTCCATAAAAAAAGCCTGACATAAACGTCTGGCAAGATAGTGATGGCAATCATAGTTATGTATTGCCGTTTGTAACCATTAGCATTTAAGAATTAAGGGTGACTATGATAAAACATCTGAGTACTTTACACAAAATTTATACTAGGTTTAATGAATAACTTTACGACATTAGATTATACGTTTTAAGCTTTTTGCGTAAGGTACCACGATTAAGACCCAAAATTTGAGCGCACTTAGTCTGATTACCACGGGTTTGCTCAAGAACTACTGTCAGTAGTGGTAGCTCTACTTGTCTTAAAATCAACTCATACAAGTCAGTTGGAATTTCATCGCCTAGGGCAGAGAAGTACTCACGTACCACGTGTTCAACATGTATGTATAAAGGAACATGAGTCACAGGTACTGAATGCGAAGTACTGTCTAAATGAACGTCTAAATCAGGAGTGGATTGACATGAATCGTCTAGCCTATTGTAGCTAGCAGCATCCGTGCTTGAAGCAAAACAGTTGACAAAGGATTTATTGCGATGTGCCATAAAGTGACGTCCTCAAAAGTAAGAATAATGCGATATAGAGTGCAACTCAAAGTTATTCAATGGTTAAGTCGTATAATCCAATAATCCAATAATCCAAGCACGCGCCCGTATCCTAATAAATAGGGTTAATAGTAATTTTACTAATTTGGGCGTCAGCAATGGGTACAGTAAACATAAAAAGCTTATTTTGCCCAGCAGATAATAGTGTTTCAGGACTTAATAGATACTCCTCTGGGGATGCTATAAATTCTCCAATTACTGCATTATTACCATAAATACTGACTTTAAGGCTTGGAAACAGCTGTGACTGCATGGTCTGATTCCCTAAAGATGCTTCTACATCACTAAAGCCACCCGCAGTTTGTATTTGACTGGATCTATGTTGAAGATTATCAATACTAAATGCACTAATGTCTGCGCTAGGCAAACTGCAAGCGGCAATGGTACAAACCGCCTGTAAGCGTGCTGCATATGCTGGATTTTTGACAAGGTTGTCTACATTAAAAATAACATATTGTGCAAATAAGAGCATTACGAGTACTAGACAGCCTACCGCCCATAGTACAGAAGCTGCAGACGTTTGAGCGCGAGACTGAACTGGGTATAATCGTTCCTGAACATCACTAGCTAACTTTTGATTTAGAGTGCTTTTATCATTTATGGGAATGCCCATACTGGTCAAAAGAGTTGATAAGTTGCTATTAGGCTGTGCAGGATCTGTTGCAGTTTCTTGATCTTCTAGCATTTTTTCGAGCCAAGCATTACTACTGTCGCCACTTGTATGACTATTGTTATTATCAACGGCATGGATATTATTGGTTAGGGATGGGTTAATATTAGATTTTGAGAGGTTTTCAGCATTCTTGGTAGGTGAAGTATCGTATGCTTTAGAAGTTGATGCTGTTTTTATTGTTGAGTCTTTGATGCGCTCAGTTTTTTCGATGGAATTATGTTGAGGGTTCTTTTTGACCCGCTCATTATGGATTTTAGGTTCTTTTAGGTCAGAACCAGCTGGTGCCTCTAATTGTGAAATCCAAGCATCAATATCTTCAGACGAATCATAGGCTGTGCTTGTATCTTGCACATCATTAATTGGCATATCATCATAAATCAAAAAATTATCTTCAGACGCACTAATGACGTCTGGAGAAGAACTTTTGGTAGGCGTGTGAGGTATTGTATCGTTAGCAATAGATGAACTGACATTGTCAGCATCAATGAGATATTTGTTAACTAAAAACACATGCTGGCAGCGACCGCAACGTGCTTTAGCACTTGGGCCATTCAATTGAGCCTGCGGTAAACTAAAAGAAGTTTCGCAAGAAGGGCATTGGGTTTTGATGAGGGTGGTCATAATGTTAAATCCAAAAATGCGACAGTAACTGCCACGTATCCACTCACCAAAATCTGCTTTATATCCTAAATGCTATAGGCGTCTGTTAAGCGATAGATAATGAAAAAGTAGTCTTAAATGTGCGAACTTTTACCCACTTCCTATCGTAACAGATGTAATTGAATGTTGCTAGCCTGTAAATGTTCCTGATAGTCGTTGCCAGTGCTGGTCTTCTTGAGCGCTAAAAGCATGCTTTGGGTCTAGTGCGAAGTAAGGACTAAAAGCATCACTCACTTGCTGGGTTTGTGATTCAATTAATCCTGCCAATACAATACGTCCATGTTGAGCCATTAATGTCGAAAAATAAGGGGCAAGGCTGATTAAAGGCTTTGCTAAAATATTAGCTGCAATAACATCTACGGCGTCAAAACTATTATCAACGCAATAGCGGTTAAAATCTTCGGGTAAAAAGGCCTGCAGTTGTTCCTGCACATGGTTACGTTCAGCATTTTGATTGGTTGCTAGAACTGCCTGTGGGTCAATATCTACTGCATAAACATGTTTTGCCCCTAACAATAAAGCTGCGATACCTAAGATGCCTGAGCCACAGCCGTAATCAATGACTACCTTATCCTGCAAATCTTGCTCAGTTAGCCAATCAAGACATAAGCGGGTAGTCGCATGATAGCCAGTACCAAAGGCAAGACCGGGATCCATAATGATATTAGTCGCCTCAGGTTTTGGTGGTGTCAGCCAATTAGGTACAATCCATAAGTTATTAGCGCACTCAATAGGGTTGTAATGACTCATCCATTCGCGTTCCCAGTCTTTGTCAGCGACTGCGCTCAACCAAGTGCGACTGGCTTGGACTTGAACAGCAATCTCATGGCTCAATTTTTCAACTGCCTGCTGGCTACCGATATCCGTTGTGGCATCAAAAAGCCCTGTCAATATCACCTCATCCCATAAAGGAGACTCTCCTGGCAAAGGCTCAAACAAAGGTTGATCGCCAGCATCGTCCAATGCAATAGATAATGCGCCTGACTCTAACAGTAGTGACTCTGCCAAATCGACGTTTGCTTTTTCACATTGTAAATGTAATTGTTGCCATGCCATAACGATAACCTTAAATTAAAAAATAGAGATGACTACTGATGTTTGTAAATAACTAGCTCAAAATGTGTTGCCAATATAAGCTCTGAATGACTCTAGCGTAGAGCCTGCTGTGCCTCGCGAACAACACGTTGATTATTTTGTAGTTGTCCTGATTTCAGGATAAGCTGCCATAGTGCACGATGGCGACTGGCATCTTGTGAGACGTTTAAGCCGCGTCGCGCCATTGCTTCTGCCTTACGTGGCTGTCTCTTTTTGAGTGCTACTTGTGACAGATAAAAGTACACTGCTGATGACCGAGGTGCTAAACGCTGAGCGCGAGTGAAACTATTTTCTGCTGCGGTCAACTGCTGACCTCTTAACTGATTGATACCTGCTTGCATCAGATTGCGAAATGCGGGTAGATCAACGTTACTAGAGGTCGTTTGGCGAGTGGGTTGCTGTGAGTTTTGCCTTGCCTGTTTTAGAAGTTCACTACGCGATGGCAGCTTGGGTAATGGAATAGGCTGCTCTGCTGGCGGCGGCGTGATGATAGGTTCATAGTCATCAGCAGGGTCAGGCATTCTATTATCATCGATTGATGAAGATGCGGGTGCTCGTTCAATCACAACATCTGGAACGTCAACTGGCTCTGATGGAATATAAGGCTCGATAGGATAATCGCTATCGTCGTCATAATTGTCATAGTTATCTGCACTGTTGTAGTCCTCGATATTATCTATCGAGTCGTCCTCATAGCTATCTGTATGGTTTGAGTCTACAGTAGAGGTTTGGGCTGTCGACGTTTGATTTGAACTTATTGGTGCGGTTGGTAGACTTTGGCAAGCGCTGAGACTTACAATCCCAATCAGTGCGCTGACCATAAATACGGTTTTGGACAGTATAATATGCTGTACGCATATAGCCCAGCTACTGATAGCCCGTCGTTGGGTAGAGTCTATTTTCTGTATAAATAACGCCATGTCAAAACCCTTTACCAAATTTTGAAACCCTTACTTAGGATATTGTATCGCTAGATTATCAGGGTTTAGGTGAGCTAATTATCTAAGTAAAAACTGATACTAAATACTAAAACCATTCAAGCGCGCGATTATACCAAGTATCGGCACTTTGTTGACCATCGCCATTGCCTTGCTCACCATCCATTACTTCGCTATTAGGGATTTCTAGACCTTCACGTTGGCGCTGTTGACTGATAGCATCTTGTCCTGTCTCAAACTGCGACTGTTCGCGGGCTTGATCTTGCTGATACAAATTGAGAGCGCAGCTACTAGCCTCCTCTGGCAAATATGCTGAGAGTACAGGCAGATAGCGTGCGTCTGCACAGCGCTCATTAGACAGCTTGCCAGAGTTATTTTCAAGCCATAGCCATTCAATACCTTCTGGTTCTGCCATAGCTACAGGAGTGAGCTTTAGACGTTTCATATAATCAACCCATACAGGCAGAGCACCCGTACCGCCACTCAGACCAGTAGGCTTGTTGTCATCACGGCCCACCCAAACAACGCTGACATAGTTACCACTATAGCCTGCAAACCAAGCGTCACGGAAGTCATTGGTCGTGCCAGTTTTGCCCGCAAGATTTAGAGTGCTACCCAAGGATTCGATGCTTTTTGCAGTGCCGCTTTTGACCACTTGTTGTAAAGCATAGTTGGTTAAGTAGTTGGTTTCAGGTGGGATACTACGCTGAGTATTTAGACCTGTACGCTGTAAGATACGACCACGATCATCAATAACGGTACGAATACTATGAATGGGTGTACGGAAGCCACCAGTTGCAAAAACTTGATAGACACCGAGCATATCCATAGGGCTAAGATTGACAGACCCTAACAGTGCTGATGGGTAAGGAGGGATTTTTTCTTCAACGCCCAAACGTCGCAGCTGTTTGGCAAAAGTATCAATACCGAACTCCATACCTAAGCGTACCGCACTGTGGTTATACGATTTGGCAAGCGCAGTGGTGAATGGTATATAACCATGATCACGATTATCATAATTTTGAGGATTCCATTCAGTACCATCTTTTAGATTGACCGTAATGGGTGAATCGTCAATAGAGCTTGCTAAGTTATAGCGTCCACTCTCTAGAGCCGTCATATAAATAATGGGTTTTAATAATGAGCCTACTTGGCGCTTGGCATCAACTGCACGATTAAATCCAGTAAACTCGCTGCCACTGCCCACTACAGCGACCAGCTCACCTGTTTCGGGGTTGGCGCTGACTAACGCACCTTGCAATTCTTTAGTCTTACTACTCGTATTCCGTAGATTCCCCAGCTTTTTACTGACAGCTTCATCAGCAGCGAGCTGGGCGATCGGATTAAGCGTGCTGATAATAATCAGCCCCTCATTCTTAAGATCATCTGAGTAATAGACATCGTTGAGTTCACGTTTTACGATATCCAAAAAGTCAGGAAAACGGCTTTTACCTTCGACAGGCTTATCGACCACCCCAAGTGGTTTTTCAATAGCTCTATCATAGTCTTTTTGGTTTAATACCCCGATGGCGAGCATATTATTCAAGACCGTATCACGGCGCGTTTTAGAGTCTTTAGGATTGCGACGTGGATTATAAACGCTAGGTCCTTTTGCCATACCAACAAGTAGCGCTTGCTGATCGACACGTAACTCACTTAACGGCTGGTTAAAATAAAACTGTGATGCTAAACCAAAGCCATTGATTGAGCGGTTGCCGTTTTGTCCCAAATAAATCTCATTTAAATAAGCTTGTAATATTTCATCTTTGCTATAGTGCAATTCTAATAGAACTGCCATTAAAGCTTCATTAGCTTTACGTTTTAGGGTGCGGTCAGAGTTGAGATAAAAATTCTTTATCAGCTGTTGAGTAATGGTTGAGCCGCCTTGACGAGCGCCGCCAGAAGAGTTGTTGAGAATTGCACGAGCAATGCCACGTAAAGAGACACCCTTATGCTCATAAAACCCACGATCTTCAGTAGCAATTAACGCATCAATTAATGGCTGAGGCACATCATCTAAAGAAACGACCATACGGTCTTCATTGTTATCAGGATAGATACCACCAATACTGACAGGTTCAAGGCGAATGATACCAGTCTTGTTTTGCTCAGTGCTTTGGACGGACTTGACTTTATTATTTGCGATAGTCATCTTAATGACTTGTTCTTTATCCACATCGTTAGCGCTATAACTAAAGCCGCGGGTATGAATGTAATAAGTACCACCAGATTTGTAAAAACTACCCGTGCGATCGTAGGCCTTATTACTGCGATAATTAAGCAGTTCAAGCCATTGCTTCATCGTATCGTTGTCAACGTTCGCACCTTCGTATAGCTCAAGCGGCTGTGAGTAAACTTTTGCTGGAATATCCCAGCGTTTACCCTCAAACTTTTGAGTGATAGTCCGATCTAGCTTGATCAGATAAAGCGTTAATAGCACCATGCCAGCTACAACAATGATTAATAATATGCTGCTCAATACCAGACCACGCTGCTGTGAAGGTAGCGTGTTTAAGGTAGACTTAGGCGAATTTATTAGATTACTTCGGGATTTTTGCACTGATATGGCACCGTTTTAACATAAAAAAACTGCCTCATGATGACGCAAATTGAATTTTTTTTCAATCTATCATCACTGTAGGCATTTATTATTATTCGAGATACGAGGGTGTATAATACTAAAAACAGCGACTCGCCGCGATAGTGTTATCATAATAACATTAAATTCTAAATAGCTTTTAATAAAGGCGATAGCGCTTTTAATTTAGAGTATAGATGCCATATAAAATAGCAAATTACCGCCACTGCCATGATGTGTTTTTTATGAATTAGCGGATGTTAGATTCATGACTCAAGCTATGTTTATAAGATGTCTAAAATCGCTATTTTATAGCTTAAATAATGCAAATCTCTATACAAACTTGTATAAAGGCAATTCATCTAAAGGGAAAAGCCTCTACCATGCCCAGCGCTTCCTCACTGTCCTCGAACACTTCTCATTATGACGATAGCTCTATTACTCAAGGGCTAGTATTACCCTTATCTGGGTACTGCTTTCATTGTGGCGACCCAGTACCGCAACCGCCATTTCATGCTGATGTGTTGGGCAGTGCACGCGAGATGTGTTGCATGGGCTGCCAGTTGGCATCACAGAGTATCGTTGAGGCAGGGCTTGAGCAATATTATCTTGATCGCTCAGAAATTAATCGCACAGCAAGTTTGCCGACGCAACTGACGCGGTTAGAGGCCTACGATCATGACGAAATAAAATCGCAATTTGTTTATGCGCAAGATGGATTATCGGTCGCTGAGTTATCGGTCAATAACTTACGCTGCGCGGCTTGTACTTGGTTAATCGAGTCGCGCCTGTACGAGATTGATGGTATTGATAAATGTCAGGTAAATCTGACCAATCAGCGTATGCGTATTGTATGGAACGAGACAAAACTCCCTATTAGTCGTATTTTGGCAGTGATCAACGAGATCGGCTACGAGGCTAAGCCGTATCGTCAAGATACTCATGAAGCCATGCTTGCCAAGCATAATAATAAGATGCTGTTACGATTAGGTATTGCTGCCCTTGGGGCTATGCAAGCGATGATGTATGCGGTAGCGCTTTATTTTGGTGAATATAGCGGTATGCTTATATTTCAGCGTGATTTTTTACGCTGGGTGTCTTTATTTGTTAGTGTGCCCGTATTTTTCTATGCGGGAATTCCATTTTTTATCTCAGCATGGTCGGCGATTCGTGCTCGCCAAGTGAATATGGATGTACCGGTCAGTGTGGCGTTGATCGTTACGTTTTGTGCCAGTCTTTATGCCACTATTACTGGCAATGGGCAGACCTACTACGACTC
>JBBSUA010000003.1:0-20184 GCA_038235315.1 Pseudomonadales bacterium
AGCATTTTTTGATACTCTTGATTGTCATTATCTAATGTACTTAAGCGCCCATAACGCAGTTGTCGATAGTCTTGTTTGATACGATCAATAGCCTGTTGAACTTCTACCTCATTATTAAAATTAGAATCAGCATCAGAATTATCAGATCCTGCACAATGACTCGCCAACCGTTCTAGCCAAGCCAATTGCCCTTCATTATCAGCACGAGCCAGCGTTTTATCGCGTTTACTCATACGTTTGGACAGCTTAACTAATGATAAATCGGCAGGATGCCAACGCTTACGTCGACGCTGCCAAATCATCAGAACCAAAAGAGCCATTACGGTAATAGCCGTCGATGCTAGCCAAGCGATCTGTTGCATAACAGAGCTAATATTGAACCACTTCAGCAATGAGCCTGCCTGACTGTCCTGATCGTAGCCGACGATATCTTTTTGCCAATAGTAGCTGGCTTGATCGGATAAACGTCTTAATGCCTGTAGCATCTGATATTGCTGATAGCTGATTTGCGCGCTCGCACCATCACCAAACATAGACGCTCCTCGTGCTTGAGTCAATGCATCCATACCCTGCTCGACACGCTCAGGAGCAACAAAGGCAGTAGGGTCAACACGCACCCAACCTTGTCCCTCAAGCCATACTTCTGTCCATGCGTGCGCATCCTTTTGCCGCACTTCCCAAACGTTGCCACCACGACTCGGCTCACCACCTTGATATCCGGCAACTATCCGTGCTGGAATACCCGCTGCACGTAGCATAAAGGTAAAGCTTGAAGAGTAATGCTCACAGAATCCCGCCTTGGTATCGAACAAAAACTCGTCAATACGATTGTCTCGCAATTTAGGCGGTGACAAGGTATAACGAAACTCCGTTTGATTAATCCAGCGCTCAATCGCCTGCATATAACGCACAGGATCTGAGCCTGCCTTCGCAAATAATCGTTTGGCAAGGTCGCGCGATTGTGGATTGCCTTGTTTAGGTAGCGCAAGATTGAGCCGACGTGCTTCTTCATCGAGCACAGGATCAATACGCATTGGCGCGTAACGCAAGACGTCATAACGCAATTGCTGAGTGACAGGTTGATCTTTCAATAGGGTAAAATTGGAGGTGATACTAATCCCTTGACGCTGCGCAAAAGGATAATCAAGCCCAAACAACCAACGCTGTTGAGTTGGCTCTAATATGATCTCATAGCTGCTAGGGTCAAGTTTTGCTTTATCAGCTACAGTTGATAGCGCCTGCTCTATCCATTTTGGCGTTTGTTGCCCTGAATCCCACCGCCACTCTTGTTGAGCGTTACGATTAGGTCGCCACGTGATACCGTCAAAGTCGCTAAATACCAAGCCGCGCCAGTACAGCTCGCTCTGATTAGGGCGATCGCCTGTAAACTCAACACGAAAAGCAAGCTCAGTGGATTGACCCAAACTAGCAAAGTCACCTGGCGACATGCTGTCAGAGACACCTGTGGTGGCTTGCTGACCGGACAGCTGTACCGACCACAAAGGCGGTAGACGCGGGAAAAATAAGAATAAAACGACCAGTAGCGGTACAGCAGAAATACCTAGCACACCCAGTGTACGCAGACGCCCATCGCCGCGAGTATTACTATCATCATTAAGGGCAATAAAAGCCAATAAAATAATAATGGTGCCAACGACAACTTGTAAGGTCGTCCACAGCCCTTGATCCATCAAAAATAACGCAGCAAGCACGAATAGCGATAAATTCAATACGACATAAGCGTCACGGCGCTTGTACAGCTCCCATAATTTACTGACGAGACAGAGCACTAAAAATGCCACGCCCATATCTAGCCCAAACGCGGTGTTATAAGTCAGCCATAAACCTGCTAATCCCAATAAAAACCCTAACATCTGCATCCCTTGATACAAACGCTTGAGATGGCGTGACTGGCTAAATTTGGACTTAATACGAGGCAGTTGAGCGACAATACTGATGAGCGCAAAACCCATTAACCATAGTGGCAGATGAGCAGCGTGAGGCAAGATGACAGCGATTTGGGCAATTAATACCCAATAATAAGCAGGCAGTGCGAGCAGCTGTTTATACCATTTGGAGTGACGCACTGATCCATTAGACAAATTACTAATACGTTTAATTTGACCTAATGCCAGTTTTTCAAAGGTAGAATGGATATTGTCAGTACCCGTCGATTCCGTGGATGACAACTCAGAATTTGGTTTTTTAGAAAGCTTTTTAGAGGGCTTTTTGGAGGACAGTAATTGAGGAATTTTCATAGTGTTTTTGCCAACCGTAACAAGCAAGTTTGGGCAAATTGCTCCCCTTGACCGACAGCAGTATCTGAATGCGTATCAGGTAGCTGCATCTGAAACGGCACGCCAAGCTGACCGAGCGCTATGGCTCCATAAGCCAGTTGCGACAGTTTTTGTTCGTGATGCGCCGCTGGCATATCCGCATAATTTAAAGTCTGCTCATGTCCAACCGGATCGGCAAAGTGCTTAGTCAACATGCCCTGACCTCGTGCCACATGTGCCCAAGAGACTCGTGCTAATGACTCGCCTTCAATGTAGGTATCAAGACGATCAAAGTCATCTTGACCTTGAGTGTACTGTCCACCTGTTGGTAGATCATCCGTATTGGCTACTAGATACTGCTGCTGCCATTCAAATTTCATGGGTTTGGGATAAATCCATGCCGTACGTGCAAAGTAAACATACGACCACGCTCGCATGATTCCTAATGGGTAGACGGTTCTGATCTGCAGCCTTGGTAGCTCAAACTGACCTCGGTGGTGCGTCATAATAGGCAGACGAATGATATGCTCTTTGTCTAAGCGTGGTAGCATTACTTGCGTATCACTCTCTATATCAAACTGACTATCATCTCGCTTATTAATCTTGCGCGAAGACTTAGTGTGACTACTGCTATTACTGTCATTTAGGGGCTGCTCAAAATTAAATACCAGTTGCCGACGCGGTTGCCGACCGTCATTACGCAGTTGCAATGTGACCCAAATTGGCGCGCCAGCTTCCGCCATAGTGACTTCAAGCAGACTCACTTGTAGACCTGAGATATGAGCAAAGGTCACATGAAAGCTAATTAACCAAACACTAACCAGATAAAAGCAGAGCCCTAGCACTAGATTATTGCCATAGTTGATACCAGCAATAAAGGTAATGACGAGTAAAAACGCAAAAAGCGCGCCTTCTCTACTAAAGAAGATATAGACATTACGCAAGTTAAGCGTCGCGCTATCGCTTTTGGGGGCACGCTTAGCAAACCAACGCGCCATTGCCGCAGTGATAGGTTGGGTTAGCGCATAGGGTAATACTTTCATAACGACCCTAATATAGTTATCATCAGTATTTTGATAAACGTAGATTGCATAATCAGATGAGACAGTCGACTCAAGCGATGGGTCTACACAATGACGGATACCTCAGCCATAATACGTTGTGCGATGGTTTGAGGGGTTAAGCTACTGCTACTATGCACTGATACGAAGCGCTGCCCTAAACGATGATCAGTCACTGCAGCAAATATCGCCTGAATGTCCTCTGGTGTCACTTCCGAATGCCCTGATACATAGGCATAAGCTTGCGCTGCACGTTGCAGCGACAGCACGCCACGCGGCGAGAGGCCATGATATTCTTGGCTTACTCGAGTCTTAGCGACTAAGCGCTGCAAATAATCTAGCACGCTATCTGCCACATAAACGTGCTGCACACCTCGCTGCGCAAGCAGTACCGCCTCTGTATCCATGACCGCATCTAAGCTTGCTAGCAGCTCACGGCGATCTTGACCTTGGAGCAGCATACGCTCAGCCTCAGGCGATGGATAACCAAGGGATAGACACATCAAAAATCGATCCAATTGAGACTCAGGTAGCGGATAGACACCCGCTTGCTGCATTGGGTTTTGGGTAGCAATTACGAAGAATGGCTGCGGTAAGCGATAAGACTTCCCATCTTGGGTCACTTGCCGCTCCTCCATCGCCTCAAGCAGTGCGCTTTGAGTTTTAGGACTGGAGCGATTAATCTCATCCGCTAATAACAGCTGCGTAAATATAGGCCCACGACGAAACTCAAAACCTAGCTTAGTTTGATCATAAATGCTCATACCCAAAATATCGGCTGGCAGCATGTCATTAGTAAACTGCACACGGTTAAAAGTGAGACCGAGCAGCTGCGCCAATCCTTGAGCCAAAGTCGTCTTGCCCATACCAGGTAAGTCTTGGAGCAGTAAATGCCCCCCTGCTAACACGCAGCTCAATGCCAGTTTGACCACTTGAGGTTTGTCCAATACCACTTGATTGAGCAGCCCTAACAACTGCGCAACTTGGCGTTGATTATTGATATCGTTATCGGTATGAGCTTTAGACATATTATTTGAGTCTATAGCTGGATTATTGGTGTGTGTTGCTGAGTCGTGAGCATGGCTCTGGCGCATAATAATACCGGCTTATTTTGTTATAAAGGTGTCAACATTGGAGCATCAAAAGCAGTAGCTCATGGATTTAGTATATAGTCAGTTTGACATAAAATCGATGCGTCATTATTTTCATGCTACTGGTATAAATTTTACTTGCTTGCTGTGTCTACGCTGACAGAGGCTGCGCAAAATACATTCCAGTAGCACTGCATTGGTTTTAAAGTGAATCGACTATACACAATATAATAAAGGCAAATTCAACACGCCCTAACGATCCTATTGAAAACTTGCGGCAGGTTTATTCTCTTCTCCTGCCATGATCTCAACTTGTCCATTAGCCATCTTAGTAGATTGATTATCGGTACGAGTCGTTGATTCATCGTCAGCACTAATAGCCGTGTCGATAGCAGCCGGAGGATCTGCGCGTAGCGTGGATAGATAAGCAATAACATCCGCACGCTCGCTGGCATCAGGCATCGGATCTGCTAGCATTTTTGATTCTGGTAACGCCAGTTCAGCATCAGCGATATAGGGATCAAGTGTCTCAGCATTCCATACCCATCCTGATTTCGCTAGTGCGTCACCATAGTCATAATCCTTTAGCTGTGCAGCAGGCGCACCATATACGTTCATCAGTTGTGGGCCTTTTTTGTTCAGCCCAGGCGTTAGCTGATGACACTGACTGCAAGCCTCTTTATAAATGATTGCCCCGCGATCGGCATCACCTTGAGTATACACAGGTAACGTTACTGCAGCGCGAGTATCCGGCGGCGTACGCTCACAAGCACTCAGTAAAAATATAACGCTAAAAATGAGGCTACATTGAACTTTAAAGTTAATAGGCATATTTACTTATTCTTTTGTTAAATGTCTAACGAATGATAGCATGATAGAAGGGCTTGCTACCTTATTACTCAGGTAGCAAATAAAGACAATAAATAGATATGTGATGAGTAAAAATGCTAAACAAGTACTATTATGACTGTGTCAAAAGCGACTATCAATGCATTAAAAACTATCACCAAGGACAGCGTATTGGCATATTTTATCGACCATTCTTTAATGAGCTTATGGTGACATTATGCATAGCTGATTGTTTTCGTTTTAAACAACATGCATAGCGTCGCTTAGCTCTTCTAAATAGTAACCCTGTAGATAACGTGCACCAAGACTCCACGCTACCGACATCGTTGCCGCCTCTTCAATATAAGGCACCAACACTTCAATAGTGAGCTCGCTACTGCGTGCAACCAAAGATTTGATAGCATTTAGATTGTCATCACTATTGATATCACGCATATAGCTACGAGCCAATCGAACCATATCAGGCTGTACAAACTCAGCCACTTCAATTGATTTTGCAGAACTGCCAAAATTACGAATACCTATGTGGCAATTGATTTGATTTAGCGCAGCAAACTGTGATTTGGCAACTGTCAAATGGCTGGCGACATCTTGTTCATTGAACAACAGCGTTAATGCACCTGATTCTCCACCCACTGCTTTGATCAATTGGCTGGCGACATTTAATAATTTTTTATCTACTAGTGAGGCACTAGTGAGCTGTACTAATATTCGCGCTTTAGGATGTCTTTTGCGTACCTCATTTAGCTGTTTGCAGGCATTAATCAGTACCCAGCGATCTATTTTTTCGCGCAGCTTGTGGGCTTTTGCTACCGCCATGAACTGATTGGGGGACAAGATAGTATTGTCAGCGTCGTCCAATGGCAGACGCAAATACACTTCAAAAAAGTCGCTACTGTCGTTAGTAATATCATAAATGGGTTGAAAAAGAAGCTTGAAGCGGTTATTGGTGATGGCATTGATGAGGTATTCAGCTAGCGCGTTGTCATCGCTATTGGCATGCTCACTAGGATTGTATAAATGGTAGGCATTACCGTGATTATCCGTCTCAATCTTAATATTATTGATGGCATCAATAGCCCGTTCAAGTAGCACTTTTGGTTCAGAGGCATTTGAATCAATTTTGACAACGCCGATACTAGCCGTGGTATTGGTTGTGCGATCATTCACCTCAATGAGTATATCGCTAATATCCTGACGGATACGCTCGGCTAACTTCTCAAGTGCTTGTGACGTGAAGTTTTCCACTAAAATTGTAAATGCAGTATCACTGAAACGGCTGACATAACCCTCTGTTATCAGCTCGTTTAACATATGAGCTACTTGCTTAATAGTAGCGTCTACTCCTTCTAAGCCTAAGCTACTACTAATCTTACCGATATTATCTAGTTGGATATAAAACAAGCCTGCATTGATTTTACCTTGTGACACCAACTGATATAACGCTTCAAAATATTCCTCAAAACCGCGACGATTATTGAGTCCTGTCAGACCATCTTGGCGCTCAGCTGCCGCTAAGCGTTTGGCAATCTCAGCCGTATTATTATCATTTTGTTGAATGATGATTTGAGTCACCGGATCGCCATCTAAAGTAGCTGCCGCTAATTGCAGTTTGGCTTCAAAAGTACTGCCATCCATACGCCGACTTTCAAAGTTGAACTCAACGTGCTCCCGATCACCTTTGTCAAACTGACGTAAGAACTGTTTGAATGCTTTGACGTTATCACCACCAGCAATCAAATCAATCACTGGCATACCAATAATATCGTCCATCAATTCAAAATTAAATAACTTAAGATAAGGCTCGTTAGCAAAAATATGAATACCTTGATCAATATAAGCGACTGCACTTTTTGAGTTCTTAATCAAGATGTTAGCGCGTTGCTCAGCTTCAGAGAGTACATGACGCAAGGTTTTTAATTGTTGACGACTGCACAAATTAGCATGTTGTAGACATATCGCCATGACCACTTCTGTCTCTTTTTCTGCCAACAGCGCTTTGACCATCGTGCCATCGATCACCGCCGGTAGACCTTCGTGGTTACGACCAGTCGTTGCCATCTCGTTGCTCATCAATCCAACGAGAGGCAAGTCAAGACTTTGCTCTTGTATGATACCGACCACGTCAGTAAAACTCATATCATAAGCACGTCCGAATACCAAGATGTCCCATTGATGACGTAGTGACTTTATAAGCTCTTCTTTGTCATCCAAAAACCCTAAATTAACCTCATCATAGTAAGCAGATAATAGAGTAACCAAGCGCTCAGCATATAGCTGATCATCGTCTATGACTAGTAGGTTCAAGATAGAGTTAATTTTCATAGTAGGCCTTTTCGTTCTTATTCATGACGGTGATGGCGTATTGAATCGCGATCATAATTGTCTTCTTAACACTATATACCATATATTTGGCTCAAAAATCACTTATATGATGAATAGTAATCATACCTTTCAATTTTACACTATCCTATGTACTAAAAACGTTTCCACACTTTATCGTACTTCTTAGGTTGGAGCGGTCGAATAATGATTATAAAGCGCCAAATAAATTATGCTGTAAATTAACTGACTCTTCGTTCACTTACACGCATACTTGTCAAAAAATATAGACTCCTCTTTATGTATCGGTTTATGCTGGACTGACTATACTATTCACTAAAGTTGTTCCACCTTATATTGACTAAACTCTTCGGTACTCAATACGCATTTTGTTAGACGCATCATTTTTTGTTGATCTTTGATGCGAATGATCACTTTATCCGCAGTTTTAAAATGATAAGACGGAACGATGACCGAATATTCAGTTTGTAGCTCATCATCACCTGCTACAATAAAAGCTGGCATAAAGTTAGCGCTACGGTTATCTCTATCGTCCAAACGTAGCCCACAAGCGGTTAACGCATGCCCCATTACCTGCCACTCTACCTCAGTATACTCATTCTTAAGGTTAAGCCAGCGCACCATACCGAGCGACCATTTAAGCTTAGTATCATTATTTGGTCGACACAATAAAAACATCGTCATCAGCTGCATCGGTGGTGGCGCAGTATCCGCTGGGTTGATTGTAGAACTGTCTTCGCCAATATTTGCAGTAGTATCACCAGCATAGTTAGCATTATTAGACACCATAGGTTCAGACATTGAAGTATGTAATGACGATTGGGTCTTTGTTAATCCAACCTGACGTTTTTTGCCATCTTCTGTCGGTGCTTGTCTATCTTGAGCCGCTAATAGATGCAGTGCTCTAAAATGTGAGACGGTATCTGTACTGTCAAAGGTATCTACTTCAAGTAGCGCCTGTTTAGCATTTCTTTTTTGTTGTGTGTCATAGCGTGGAAGTTGCTCAATCGGTAGATTCTCTGCCATGATAATACTGGTTAAGTTGCGCGCACCAGCCACATGATAGTGAATGTCATTGAAGTCAGTAATAATAGTCGCACGCTGCTTAGGGCTATATCTAGTTGGTATAGAGGTATGTCGCTCGATATAGCGATGATTGATGGTCATCAATACCTTGCTAATCAATTGATACTCAATAGCCATATTGCCATTTTCGAATAGGGCTTGTTGACGCTCTTGGAGATGTACTGCTAATGGCTCAAGATCGATAAATAAGCAGTTACGATCTTCGTCATAGGGATTGATAGTAGAGTTTGCAGTCAAATAGTCAGGTGAGTTATCGCTTTGCAAATCTACAAAAACACGGGTATGCGTCTGCGGCTCAATAGTAGCATTGATGTGATCTGCCCATAAGGGTAGCAAGCGATGCACCAATATAATGTTTGATCGACGCATGGCGTACACGTTCAATAAACTATATAAACACATCTGGCTATATAAATCATGAATACTAATGGCTTGGCGCGCGGCTACTTGTGTACTGAGATCAACATGCGCAATGTTATGCTGACAGGCCAAATTATACAGCTGGTTAAAAGCCGCCCATAAATGCTGTGGCGGCTGTTGGTATAGAATGGCTATTTCATGCAATAACTTTTGATAAACGATTAACGATTGATAAATCGCTACTGCTAGAAGTAAAGGTAAGGTTTTTGTAGCGCTGAGGAATCGCTTCCAACCCTGCATGGTCGGTGTACGCTGTTGATAATTTAGCGCTAAACTCTCGCGTTGTACGATGCCATCATAGACTAAGATATTTAAGTAATATAACGATTTGACTTGCTCAACGTAGGTTAATTGCTCCTCATTAAGCGCGCCTAGCTCATAAATATAATGCGCATGCAATGACGTTACCAGACGATCCGAGGCGCTAATGACAATGCTTGCCAGCTTCAGTCGCAGCTCATCTTCTAAATCGCCTACTGTCAGCTCTGTTAATATTTGCTCAATCTGACGAGCTTGCTGAGCTTCTGTTTGAACGGGCAAATTTGCGGCCCATTTCAATAATTGCTGTTCTTGCTCGTTTAGATATTTACGCGATGTCTGTGGCAAAGACGCTCTAGATGACAAATACTGTTGGAAAGCTGATAACGTTATCATAAATAGTCCCTAGTAAAGACATCAGCTATCGGTCAAGGAACCAATAAAAGGTATAGAGAGTCGTTACTAATGTTTGGTAAATTGAGAGACGCGAACCTACCATAGTGAACAGTTTATTCGTTTTTGTAAATGTCAATCGGCACCTTAAATGGTCTATTCGGCAACTCTCTGACCAGCTTTGGAACCAAATATCCAGGAAGTGCGGCTAATAGCGACCAATATAGCTCAATTGCTGACCGTTCGTCGCTATCAAAGTGTGCGGCTCCAGCAACCTTATCTAGCACGTGCAAATAATATGGTAGGACACCTGCGTTAAATAAACGCTGACTTAAGGCAACTTGAGCAGCCATACTATCGTTAATACCTTGCAATAAAACGGCCTGATTTAATAAGACGATCCCAGCCGCTCTAGCGCGTTGCAAATACTCTGCGGTAATGGCATCAATCTCATTAGCATGATTGCAATGAATGACCATCACAATATGGCAACGGCTTTGGGCTAAGCGATCTAGAAGTGCATTATCTAAGCGTTCTGGTATCACTATTGGCAGACGGGTATGCAGGCGAATAGTGGTCAGTTGCACAATCGCCTCTAATGTATCAAGCCAACTAAATAAACGGCGATTAGACACATTCAATGGATCACCGCCACTCAAAATCACCTCATTAATGGCAGGATGTTCAACAATATATGACGTAATGGCAGCATGAGCGCTCGAGGTTGGCATATTGGCACTATAGTCAAAATGCTGGCGAAAGCAATATCGACAATGAATAGCGCACGCGCCTGTAATGGTTAAGAGCACTCGCGATTGATATTTATGCAATAACCCTTTGATTGGGTTTTGGTCATTTTCTTCTAGTGGATCAGTAACATAGCCCGTTACCTCGAGTTGTTCCTGCTTATCAGGTAATACTTGTTTTAATAAAGGATCATTGGCATCACCCTGACGCATTTTTGCAATAAAAGCCCGCGGAACTCGTAACTCAAAATGCGTCGGGATGTAAATTTTTGGGATCAGTATTTCAAGATCGAGCATACTGAGCAACTCATCCACTGAAGTCACTGCTTCGGATAATTGCTTTTGCCAGTTTTTTTGTGTGATTAAATGGTTTATCATGACAATCTAATGCGCGCGCCTAAAAACCCACATTATACGCCGTTAGTCTGTGATTTATCAAAGCCTGCCAAACACAATCGTTCATGACATAATCTCTCATTCATAGATGTTGTTTATTTATCGTTCGGTAGCATTGGCTTTGGCAGCACTTTGACCATTAATTATTAACCTCTGACTATTATTATTGACAACCCTTAGGAGTCTCTTGTGGCTAGTTTTTCTACCAACGAATTTAAATCCGGTCTAAAAGTAATGCTCGATGGAAACCCTTTTTCCATCGTTGAAAACGAGTTTGTTAAACCCGGTAAAGGACAAGCGTTTAATCGTGTCAAAATGCGCAATTTACGCAGTGGCAGAATGCTTGAGCAAACCTTCAAATCAGGTGACAGCTTAGAAGCGGCTGACGTCGTAGATACAGAAATGAACTATCTATACAACGACGGTGAGTTTTGGCACTTTATGCATCCTGAAAGCTTCGAGCAGCTGCAAGCAGACAAAACAGCGATGGGTGATGCTATTATTTGGCTAAAAGAAGATAGCAACGCGCTCTGTATTATCACATTATTTAATGGTGTGCCTTTAACAGTGACACCGCCTAACTTTGTAGAGTTACAGATTACTGAAACAGATCCCGGCGTGCGCGGTGATACCTCAGGCGGCGGTGGTAAGCCTGCCACTTTAGAAACTGGTGCTGTCGTCCGTGTGCCTTTATTTGTACAGCAAGGTGAAGTGGTGCGCGTAGATACCCGTACTAGCGACTATCAAACGCGAGTAAATTAATTTAATTTTTTAATGAAATAAAAAAAGCTCACCCATTAATTAATGGGTGAGCTTTTTTGTTGACTTATTTTTTATTTATTGATGCATCATCCAATACTGTACCAGTGCATTGAGCTGCTCTTTTTTAAAAGGTTTGGTGCAGTAGTCTTGCATGCCCGCCTGTATATACTTTTCCCGTTCACCGTCCATCGCGTTGGCAGTCAAAGCAATGATAGGTGGTAGCACAGCTGAGTCGTATAACTCATGCAACCTAATTGTTGCCTGCATCCCATCCATAATAGGCATGTGATGATCCATCAATATCACATCATAACGTTTAGGATGTGCGGCAAAATGCTCGATAGCTTGCTGACCGTCAGTCACATGAGTGACTTTATGCCCACTAGAATGTAATGCTTTTTTGGCAATCATAGCGTTGACATTATCATCCTCTACTAACAATATATGACCTATATATTCCGAAGTAGGCTCACTATCTATGCTATTTGAACGCTGCCACTCTTGATACTGCACCTGCTCAAGCGACGGTAGTGGCAATAATACTTTGAACGTAGTCCCTTCTCCAACTACACTATTGGCCCAAATATGACCACCCATCAGATTGACTAAAGACTTGCACACGGATAGCCCTAGACCAGTGCCTCCATACAGTCGGTGTGTAGATTTATGCGCTTGATTGTAAGCGTCAAATATCGCCTCTAAAGACTCATCCTTTATGCCGACACCAGTATCAGTAACGTCAATGCAAACGCTCATATTAGGAGAAGCCCCTTCATCAATCATTGCACTTACGATTTCGCATTCTTCATCAGCGCAGTGGGGTGGGTGCATGACGTTAATACTCACTCGACCGCCCTCACGAGTGAATTTAATCGCATTGTTGACTAGATTTGCCAATATCTGTTTTATTCGTACTGGATCACCTTGTACGTAAGGCGATAACTCTTCAGTGTAATAATAATCTAAAATTACCCCGCGTTGGCGTGCCTTAACTGTAAATAGGCTAATAACTTCATTGCATAGCGTCGATAAGTTCATCGGTATCGCATCAATTGTCATTTTGCCAGATTCAACTTGCGATAGATCTAAAATGCCATTAATAATCGCCAATAGATGTTCAGTAGAGACTTTAATATTCTCTACATAATCTTGTTGTTCAGGATTTAAACTGGTTTCATCAAGCATATCAACCATGCCAATGATACCATTCATCGGCGTGCGTATCTCATGACTCATATTGGCCAAAAACTCAGATTTCATTGCATTATCATGTCTGGCTTGTCGCTGACTTTTTTGTAATTGCAACGCATCTGCAGCTATAGCGGCAAACTGAACTAATATCTTAGCTTGATCGTCAGTGAAGTCATGTCTGGGTTGATTATCCATTAAACACATTGAACCTAAGCGATAAGTCTTATTATCTTCATGCAATAAGATTGGCGCACCTGCATAAAAGCGCAAGTGCGGACTGTCTGTTACTAAAGGGTTGTTTGTAAAACGCTCATCAAGCGTCAGATCAGACACGACGAAAACTTTGTCAGATAAGATCGTATAGTTACAAACGGCCACTTCACGCGTTGTGGTACAAATACTATCGGGACCATGAGGCGATTTCAAATATTGTGTGTGCTCATCCATAAAAGTAATGGTCGCAATAGGCACGTTAAAAAATAATCTCGCCAATTCAGTGAGGCGTGAAAATGCCGGCTCTTCGTTATTATTGAGAACCTGATATTCATGTAGCTTAGCAATACGAGACTTTTCATCTATCGCTAACGGATATTTAATCGTCGACAATACTGCCTCCAAAATTAATATGAATGACAAAGTTTAACGCAAGCTTATTTAGTAAGCATCTGTAGCGTTTCGCTAACCATAACCATTGCCACTACTGACGTTACCACAACCGCAGACCCATAACCACCACAACGTAATCCACCCGATTGACGGTCTTTATTGATATGTGGTGGCTCAGTTGAATATACGCACTTAATACCGAATTTTTCTTTTAGCTGACTATTAATGCCTTTTTCGTGCCGCAGTTTGTGACGTAAACGCGCCAACAGTGGATCTTGATAACTGTCTTTTAGATCGCTCACTGTGATTTTCAGAGGATCTGTTTTACCGCCTGCCCCGCCTGCACAAATCAATTTTAACTTATTAAAACGACAATGCAATGAAATGGCGATCTTAGCGCTCATGTCATCGACACAATCTAAAATAATAATAGATCTATTTTCTAAAGCAGCCGCTTTGACTTCATCACGGCTCGGCAACAACGACAACACATTATCAGGTGTCAAAAAATCATCAACTAGATGTACGTTAACTTTTGGATTTATCTCACGTAAACGATCAGCCATTGCTGCTATTTTGCTTTGACCAAAGTTACTGTCAAGCGCTGGTAGCTGCCGATTGACATTGGACGCCACTAATACATCTAAATCAATCAAGGTAATACAACCTATCGCAGTACGTGCTAGCGCTTCAGCTACCCAAGAGCCTACGCCGCCTACTCCGATGACATAGATATGAGCAGTCGTAAAAGCATCGAATGCAGACTCACCATACAATGTCTGTGTCCCTTGAAACCGACGTTCATATTGTGTGGGGTCACCATCTTCAATACTATTAGACACTAATTGGGACTCCAGAGATACAGAAGAAGATTCATAAGTCATAATAAATGAAAAACACTTGAGTTTAATAGGGCTTTATCTATGGCAATTGTAGTTATTATTGTGATTCTCGTTGTGATTTTGCCAGTCAGTGTCACTAATGCTTTAACTTTCAATACAGTAAGACCACGACATTTGTAGCGCATCACAACTGTTTTGCCAAAGCGTAGGTGCAAGTATAGTGGTATCAATATCTAAAATTTCACTTAGACAGTGTAATACACATGTAAGATTGGCAGGAACATTACGATTATAGCCATTCTCACAATAGTGCGATTGATTATCTGAGCGATGTCCCTCTGAGCGATTTCCCAATGTCACCTGACTGCCTGATTGACTGTCATGACAACTGATAGGTGTCATGTCAGGACAGTCAGTCTCAATAACTAGACACTCAATACCATACTGCTTTACCGCAGCATGAATGGCTCGGCGTAGCTTCTTTGCATTAGGATTAGTCACTTGACCCGTAACGCCAAGCTTAAAACCCAATTTAACAAATGCTTTGGCTTCTTGCACCCCGCCACTAAAACTATGAGCAATACCGCCAAGCTGATGGGCATCATAGTCATGCGCTTTTAATAGCGCTAAAGCCTCAGCATGAGCTTTACGAATATGTAGCATCACTGGCAGTTGATGTCGTACAGCCATATCCAATTGCGCCTCAAAAAAATACCGCTGCTTGGCAATTATATCAGGCTGCTTCATTACATCAGTGTAGGTATCTAACCCAATTTCTCCAATGGCAATAGGGCGACGTTCAATGATGAGTTGCTCCATCTCAGACAGATGTGCATCCGTATGCTGTTCAATATAAAAAGGATGTAACCCCAACGCAACATGAACATCAGGGTACTCGTGCATTTGAGTCGCCAAAGAGATGGTTGCTGGTGTTGGCTGTGTTAATTGCTCAATAGTACGCTGAACTTCATATAATCGAGGAAAATGGCGATATGAATAGCCGACCAATATTAAATGGCGAATACCGCAGTCATAAGCTTGACGAGCTTGAGCCACTCTATCACTATCAAAAACAGGGGCATCAAAATGAGTATGGGTATCAATCAAAGGATAAGGGTAGCTAGCAAGTAATGGCTGCTGATGATCGTGCAAAGACGCGTCTATATTGGTCATGGACAGCCTCCCGATATTACGTTAAAAATATTAGGCTACGTTATTTATTGTTCAGTATCTTGTTTTTTATAGTTTTGGCTTTCGGTGCCTGCCTTTTCTATATTAGCTTTTTCAGAGGGCTGTTCTTTTTTAGATAAGGGATTAGAAGATAGCGTTGCTTTCCGACTGCTACGTCTTGGAATCAATAATAAGCCGATGCTAATGGCACTTAGAGTCAGCCACTTTTTCTTATTCATTACTTTCATCCTTATTGATAAGAGCATCAACCACTATAAATGCTAATAAGCGTGAGAATATGCCTGTCTGAACGCTAACTACTCATAGATCAACGCTTGAGCGGATAAGTAGTCATACCACTATTAGGGCTATCTACCTTGGTAAATCCTTGTGACGCCGGTTTTGATGCTTGATCGCGCTTAGGTACTAGAGGGTTAAGTGGCATCAACTCGTAATCTGCACTTACCTTACCATCCCAGCCTTCAGTACCACTTAATGGCAACTGCTTGATAGTACCATTCTTATCAATGACCAATTGTAGCACGCGCATCTGATTGAATTTGCGTTCGGTGACACTGGCTACCGCCCCACCGTCACGTAGAATAGTGGGTTGCAAAAATATAATAAGATTGCTCTTTTGAGTATTGTCATTGTCGGAGCGGAACAATCGACCGATCACTGGTAAATTGCCCAATCCAGGAATTTTTTGTTGATTGGTCGTGCTGTTATCACGCATTAAGCCGCCTAGCGCAATAGTCTGCTGATCATCAGCTAAGATAGTGGTGTTAATCAAGCTTTTATTCGTAATCAAACCACTCGAATTGCCAATACTGCCCGGAACGACTGAAGAAACCTCTTGTGAGACTTCTAAGCGTACGGTGCCATTATCACCAATATGAGGAATAACATTTAAATTGATACCGATATCTTGGCGCTCGATAGTCTGAAAGGGATTGTTCGAATTATTACCACTGGTAGTAAATGAACCAGTCACGAATGGCACATTTTGACCCACTAAAATACTGGCTTTTTCATTATCTAGCGTTAGAATCGACGGCATAGACAGTAGATTGGCACTAGTAGACGAATCTAATGCTTGTAAGATAGCACCATAAAACTGAGCGTTGCCATTGCTGTCTTTACTACTGTCACCAATACCGATTAGGGCACCTACAATAGAGCTAGCGGCGGCACTAATACCTGCGCCGCCACCAGCTAAGGCTGCACCAGCGATTGTGGCAGCGCTAGCCCCAACGTTAGTGAAGTTTACTACCCCGTAACCACTATTGGCATTACCGAGTGCCCACTGAACGCCAAGCTGAGTCGCATCGTCTCCTGAGACTTCGACAATAGCCGCTTGAATCAAGACTTGCGCACGACGATTGTCAAGCTGATTGACCGCATCTTCAATCTCAAACATCAGCTCAGGGGCGGCATTGACGATAACTGCATTTTGAGTTTCGTCAGCGATAATGCTAAATGGGCGACCGCCCACACCGACACCTGCGCCACCAGAGCTGGCTGGAGAGGCAGTGATAGGATTATTGCTGGTAAGTGCATCAGTAGGACTAGTATTTAGAGTAGCACCAGTAGTACTAGCACCGGTTAGCGATGCAGATTCTAATGTCGATGTCGCACCTGCACTATTAATAGACTGATTGGCAAGTAGTCCACGCAACATCTCCGCAATATGATTGGCGCTAGCATACTTCAAGCGAAAAACACGTAAACCACTGAGGCGTCGCGTTGGCGTCGTATCTAATTGATTAACCATCTCTTGCACTTTTGCAATCATCTCAGGACTGCCTTTGACCAGCAACCGGTCACTAGACGCATCAGCAATGACTTTGAGCTGATTACTACCTTGAGCCTGTGCACCGCCTGCACTACTAACCAGCGCGCTAATCAAGTCCATCATGCGCTCAGCATCCACATGACGTAATGGTATTACACGTAAGCTGTCATTAACATTACTATCCAAGTCACGAATTAAGGCAGTCAGTTGATTGAGGCTCTCAGCACGATCAGATAATACTAGCGCATTGACTCCAGGCACAGCAGCAGCATGTGCTGACGGCGGCATCAACGGACGAATAACACCCAAAACCTCAGCGGCTTGAGTATTGGTTAAGTAAATGACGCGTGTGGCTAAAGCTTCACCAACAGTCGTACCGCGTAAGTCCACTGCTACACCCGATTGCTTGGCAACATTATCCGGTACCAATTTAATGGTCGTACCCGAATCAATAGCAGCAATACCATTAACTTGCATGACACTCAAAAACAGCTGATAAATCTCATCACGAGACAAAGCGCGGTTTGAAATAACCGTGACGTTACCATTGATACGTGGATCAAGTACAAAGTTCTGATCAGTAATCGTTGCCACTTCATTGATGAACGCTTTAATATCGGCGTCCTGAAGGTTCACTTTCCAACTCTCAGCACTGGCAAGCCCGCAAGACGCTGCCCATAATGGTAGCGCCAAATACAATGGTCGGCACAGTCGCATAATGCGTTGTAATGAGAGACGTAAAGTCGTTACTGAAAATTTATCCAAACTTACCATGGTCATAATTACCCACTGTGATGTCATGCAGCATAGTTAAATCCGTATAAATACGCTCTGCTGCTAAACTTGCTTACTGTCTCTATTTTATAAATGAGATAAGTAAATAAGGCTAGCCTGTATCGAGACGGTATGTATCCAATTATATAAGCTGAAACGTTGCTAAAATAGCGCTAAAGGATTATCAGTTGTTTAAAATAAAAAAGTCTAAAATTGCTGGCGAATAGTAATAACTTGATCGCCACGCTTTACTTCAATCTGTGCTTCACCTGCTTGCTGTACTTGCTGCAATACATTGGCATCCTGTCCAGGATTACTACCAACACTTTGCCCATTGACGTTGAGTACTCTATCACCAGGCTCTAGACCCAAACGGTTACGCAAACCTGAAGGCATAGCAGCAGTGACTTGATAACCTTCCCCAGATGCCATAACGCCCATACTGCTCAAATAGCTAGCGGGGTTATCTTGCAAGGCTTTAACGGCATCACCAATAGCAGCACTCGGATTGCTATCGTTAGTCCCTGCTGCAGGGTCGGTAGTCGCATCATTAGCCGGAGACATTGGTTGTGGTAGTGCGGACGGTGGCGTACTCATATCTGGTAAACGCTGATTGCTCATCCCATCAGCGGCTATCCCTCGTTGATCAAGTTGCATTGAGTCTGGCATACTAATAACGACTTGCTTGCTCGCTGCGTCAGTAATAATGACTGCATTCCAATCGACTGAGATGAGCGTAAAACCACTGTCTTTCAGCATATCACCAATGCGATAATTTTTTACCTCACCATTCACTTCTAATAAGGCAGAAGAGAGACTGGCTGGTGTTGCTAGCAGCACCCCTTTTAGAGCAACATTAGGTGGAGGTTGTGTAGCGATAGCAGCAGGCTCAGGATCAGCAAAAATAGCGAACAATCCACTGTTGTCAGCGGCAGATGCAGCATTATCCTGTATACTCTGTAACGGCAATGCAGGCGATGTAGGTGGTGCCAACATTAGCCATAAAAATCGGGCGGCAACCCAACATAACCAACCAATAGCCAGTAACAATAGCCATCCTGAAAAACGATTGAGCGTATTCACTACAGGTTTTAGACGCGTTCCGATACTTGTCATTGAGCGCCCCCCAATCCTGTCAACAAAGGCTGGCGCACACTGACTACTGACGTATCTTGTGGCGCTTGTCCTTTGTATTCCGGCATATTCTCTAGTAAGCGCTGGGTCAGATTGACATCAAGCATGCTATCGCCATCAAGATAAAAATCGCCTAAGCGCTTATCTTGGTTGTTGAGTAAACTCACGTGTAGCATCTCTTTGTCGCTCTTACGCTCCGTACTCAATTGCGCGCGCATTGATGGTATGGTGATATAGAATACTTTGTCAGCACTCGGATAGCCTACCTCACCACCAACCCACGTCAGCTGACCGTCTGCTTCAGTAAATCCAGCTACCTGCTTGTCTGAGCCAGACTGGCGCTGTAGTGATACTGCATTGACTTGAATAGGCGTATTAGGAAGCTGCCAATCAACCACACTGGCGAGTGTCTCAGGAGCAATCTTACCGTTCATATCATTGATTTGCCACGAATCACGCCCTACTTTTACCTGCCCATTGAGTCGTGTTTGACCTGTGCTAATCTCAACGTCTGCCCCTATCTTACCTAAAAATAGCTGCCACGGCTGCCATGTCCAGTTCGCTGAACCTGTTAACGGTGTCGTTGACATCGGTAATTGCCAAATGGCAGAGCCTTGCCAAAGATTACCTGACACTTGCTGAACATACGGAGAATCTGGCGCATATTTTTGAATGACCCAGGCCGCAGGCATTTGCAATAATGCAAATAACGCAAATAAAACAAGCCCAACTAGCCACCATATCTTACGGGGACGTTTATTCGACGAGGCAGACGCTTGGGCCACAGTGAGGTTACTCTTATAATAGAACAGAATTTTGATAAGACGAAAATGCCATTATCATAACAAACAATTACCTATAGATGACAGTAAAAAAGCCAGTATCTTCAAACAAAGATACTGGCCTCCATCTACCGGTCGTTGCCGCTACTATATATTGCGCCGATAGGGCACTTCAAGCCTACTATAACTCTAGGGCATGTTGAACATTC
>JBBSUA010000004.1:0-18284 GCA_038235315.1 Pseudomonadales bacterium
ACTGACTCACCGATTAGCGCTAAGCAACTGGCTAATATGCTCAAACGCATCTTTGATGACACCCTCTCTGGTAAAATGGCTAAAAAAGTCTTTAGTGCTCTATATGATCGCGAAGGTGGTGAAGCCGATAATGCCGCTGATAAAATCATCAAAGCTCAAGGGCTCAAGCAAGAAACCGATACAGGCGCTATTAAAGCTATCGTTGAAGAGGTCATCGCAAACAATGCAGCTATGGTCGAAGAGTACCGTGGTGGTAAAGAAAAAGCCTTTAACGGTCTAGTCGGTCAAGTGATGAAAGCCAGTCGTGGTAGTGCCAATCCGCAACAGGTTAATCAGGTTTTAAAGGAATTGTTGGGTTGAAGATAAACACTCGTAGAAATTACTGACTATAATAAATGAAATATAATTGCATGTTCGAGAAACAATTAACTCTTGCAATATAAAGAAACTTGCGTAGAATAGTCAGTCATTCGGGGCGTAGCGCAGTCTGGTAGCGCACTACACTGGGGGTGTAGGGGTCGCAGGTTCGAATCCTGCCGTTCCGACCAAACACGATATTAGGGCATACCGTCACAGACCGTCTGCCCTTTATTTTGGGCGTTTTTTGGGTTTTAATTGTATCTCTGCTAATACTTCGGCGTAGGCTGCAAGAGAAAAAGGGTTATCAGTAAAATTATCAGTATCGAGATTCTGATTATAGTGATCGGATGAGCAATCAGGTAAATCGACCCAATAGGTTTGCGGGTGTTTAACCTGTAAATACCCATATAGATATTGTCTCGTACTATCGACAATCTCGTCGTCTTTCTTATAATTTGAGTCGTCATTATTAGGCTGCCATTGGTTATATATCACCGCATGTAGTCTCAATGAGCGACTCTCTATAGCCTCAATGCTTAGCAATGTATGATTAATACTCCCAAGTCTACCCGAAGTGACTAAAACAATGGGATAGCCTTGCTCAGCAATATAATCTAGAGTTAATAACGAAGTGGTAATAGGCACCATAAGCCCGCCTGCACCCTCTAAAAGAACAATATCATAATCCATCAAGAGTTTGTGAGTCGAAGCTGTGATAAGCCCAGGTTCAATCACAGTATGTTCTAAAGCAGATGATAAATGGGGCGAAGCTGGCTTGCTAAAGACATAAGGGCAAGTCGTCCCATCCTTATCTACCCCTTGTAAGGGCATTCCCATCACATTTCTATGAGCAATTAGATCCTCTGCAATATCACGACATCCTGTCTGTACCAACTTTTGAGTAATGACCGTATGCCCCTTTTCATACAAAGCTTTCGCTAACTGTCCTGTCGCAATTGTTTTACCAATGTCGGTATCAATACCACTTATAAATAGCACAGTCATGCTTATTATTCCTCAATTTGAAACTAACGTACTAGCTTTAGTTAGGGTTTGTTGGATAATGCAGACGCTTTAGCTAGCTGATCTTATATAACCTGCTTTGAGTAGAGCGATTTTAGCATCCGCTCCTATTTATAAATACTGGAAACAGGACTCTTTTTTGCCACTTCATAGTTAAATATAGACATTTAGAATGCTAAACTACTGTTCTTACTTTTGAATCGCCTAAAAACTCGAATAGGCTGAAAAACAATCACTGTTAGTGGCACAATCAAACATCAAAAATTCAACAGGCGCTTCAAGGGCTTTCAATTTTATTAATTTAGGACTGCTTTTATGACAGGACCAACGCTCACAAGTGTCAGTTATCACTTAGATGATCTACATTCTAAGGATCAGTATCGACAACTCCCTAGTATTAAACATAGAGATCAGTGGATCATATCTAATGATCAATCATTACTGAATATCTCAAGTAATGATTACTTAAGTTTAGGTAATGACACCCGCTTGCAGACAGAGTTTTTAGACCAACTACAAGCGTTACCCAAATCACAACTACCAAAGATGGGGTCTACCTCTTCCCGTTTGCTCACGGGTAATCACGAACAATTGCAATTACTTGAAGAAGAATTACTAAATTGGTATCAACTGGCATTACCTCCTCAGCAAAGGCAGACCTCGACAAAATCTGTCTTAGTCCTTAACAGTGGCTATCACGCCAATATTGGTATCCTACCTGCACTTGCCAAACTACCGCTTAACACCTGCATTGTGTCAGACGAATTGATACACGCAAGTCTAATTGATGGTATCCGTCTTATCAATAGCAAGCACTGTATACGCGCACGATACCGCCATAATGACCTAGAGCATTTAGCTTCTATCATTGAGAGCGTTGATGCGTCTGTTGAACGCATTATCATTGTTACAGAAAGCATCTTTAGTATGGATGGCGATCGAGCGGACTTAAAAGCATTAGTAAAACTCAAAGCGCGCGATCCTCGAATTGAATTATATGTCGATGAAGCCCATGCGGTTGGCGTTTTAGGTCGAAATGGATTGGGTTTGGCGGAAGAGACGCAGACGTTAGAAGAAATAGACTATCTGGTAGGCACATTTGGCAAAGCATTTGCGTCTATGGGTGCTTATATTATCTGTGATGAGAAAGTGAGACATTGGCTAATCAATCAGATGCGATCCTTTATCTTTAGCACAGCACTACCGCCTATTACCCATAGTTGGACACGGTTTATATTAGAGAAAATGCCTTCGCTTCACCATTTACGTACTCACCTTGCAGAGCTATCGTTGCAAGTGGTAGAGGCTATAGAGGATAGTTCGACTGCATGCTATCAATCTCCTATTATTCCTTATGTGCTAGGAAGCAATGAAAGTGCGATAAACAAGGCGCAGCAGTTGCGAGATGCTGGATTTTATGTGCTTCCAATCCGTCCACCTACCGTACCTATGGGCACAGCACGCGTTCGAATCGTCATGAACGCAAAGCTGACAGCAGAGGACTGTACCCGTTTAATATCACATTTATAAAGCAAAATTAATCAGCAACTGAGCCTAAATACTGCTTGATGACTGATTTTAATCTAGAGCACAGTTTGGTGATTTCTTGTTCAGTCATAATGACCGGCGGCATGATATAAATCAGTTTACCAAATGGTCTTACCCAAATTTTATTAGCGACTAGCAGTCTTTGAAATTTAGGCATGTCAACGGCTTCATTGAGTTCAATAACGCCGATAGCACCAAGGACACGAACGTCTGCTACTTCAGGGTAGTCTTTAATTTCGGATAGATGCGATTGTAGATACCCCTGTATTTCACAAGCTCTAGCAGGATAGTCATTGGTAATTATTAAATCTAATGACGCAATAGATACTGAGCATGCTAGCGGATTACCCATAAAGGTCGGGCCATGCATCAATGCGGAATACTTACTATTGGCAATAGTATCCGCCACATAACGCTGGCATAGCGTAGCAGCGAACGTCATATAACCGCCTGTTAGTGCTTTTCCAATCGTCATAATATCTGGCGATATATCAGCATGATTGCAGGCAAACATTTTGCCCGTACGTCCAAACCCAGTGGCAATTTCATCTGCAATCATTAGCACATTATATTGACTGCATAACTGACGTAACAGCTGTAGATACTGAGGGCTGTAAAAACGCATGCCACCAGCACCTTGAACGATTGGCTCAATGATGAAAGCTGCCATATTATTATGATTTTCTTTAAAGAATTGCGTCAGTTTGTCTCTCTCGCTCTCTGTCAATTCGCTTTCAAAGCCTTCAATGGGCTTGTCTGTGAATAACTGCACAGGTAATTGATTGCCATAGATACTGTGCATACCACCCACAGGATCGCAGATGCTCATCGCATGCCAAGTATCGCCATAATATCCTGAGCAGGTCGTGGCAATTTTGTTTTTTTCAGGCTTGTTTTTAGCCAGTTGATATTGCATTGCCATCTTTAATGACACCTCAACAGCGATACTGCCGCTGTCTGCATAAAAAATAGCATCAAGACCTTGAGGTGTGATTGACAGTAATTTTTTACCTAAATCTATGGCAGGCTGATGCGTGCGACCACCAAACATAACATGAGACATCTTACCCAATTGCTCGCAGATGGCATGATTTAATTTAGGATGATTATATCCATGAATACAAGCCCACCACGATGACATGCCATCTATGAGTGTCTCGTTCGATCTTGTATAAAGATAAACACCATCACAGCGGTCGATGATAATGTTTGGATAAGCAGGTGGTAACGTGGCATAGGGATGCCAAAGATGGTTATGGTCAAACGGATCGATAACCTCAGAGTAAGTATCGGAGTTGACTGTTTTATCTATAGCATTTAAATGAGTAGCCTTTAAATTATTTGTCATAAATCCATCAATCACTTATCAAAGGTTTGACACAATATAGCGCTAATTATATATAAAATCCAGTTGCAACCCCTTGCAAAAAGGGTGTCACTGTCTATAGACTTTTACGAGTTCAAGCGTTACGGTAAATGATCGATAACCTTATATGATTGATATTATGTCCAAACCTATCCTGCCACTCTCCTCTACTCTAGTTAACAATGACCATTGGAAGCAATTTAAGCGTCCTTACGTGCGTGATTTGGCTTATGTACTCGCCTGCCCCAACGTCATTAATAAGTGGCTAGACTTTGCCCCGCATAAAAATACCCATCCAATAGACACTCATAATTACGAATTTTGGTTATCGCAGTTTGCGTCTTATCGTAAGCGTTTGGAAGATCTTGATACGACGACTGCCTATCAAGACTTGACTCGCTACTTACTCAAGCGACCAAGTCCCAGACGTTTAGGCTTTCATTTTGAGGGATTATTATCGTTTTGGTTAGAAGACGGTTATGCACAAGGGCTGCACTCTTATGAAATGCTGGCAAGCAATGTGCAGTTGTATCAAGGTAAGCAAACGATTGGCGAGCTAGATTTGATTTTGCATAATCACGAGCAAGGAACGACTGAGCATTGGGAGTTAGCGATTAAATTCTTTATGGGATCAGCACCATTTGCCCCCGAGAATTGGGTCGGTATCAACTCTAATGATAACTTGCAGCGCAAGATGACTCATATGCAGACTAAGCAGTTTTGTACGGTGTGGGTAGATACCGAAGATCATGGACGAGTTAAAATTGATAAACGTTATGCGGTGATTAAAGGGCGATTCTTCTTGCCACTTAATTGTACTGATTTTACTTATCCTGACTGGCTGTCAAAAGATTTTTCGATGCATAAATGGTGTGATGATAAAGATAAAGGCACTCTTGCTCAGATTAATATGACCACCTTACGCCCAGCACATTACGTAGAATGGTTTACCAAACGCGACTTTTATGACGATCGTCAAGCGCAAATAGCGTGGTCAGAGACAGCACTACCAGTAACGGGACTGTATTTTGCAGGCGATAAACCATTGGTTATCTATCCTGAGAAATGAAATAGAGTAGATGGTAGATTTTAACACTCCTCGATAATTATCAATAAGTCTCAATCACCTGCATTAACTCATACCTCAGCATATCCGCACTAGGTATGCGCTCCGCATGAAAACGTACGATAGCAATACCTGCACTAGCGAGGGCTTTGTCTTTTTTATCATCTGCTTTTTGTCGCGACTTGCTACTGTGTGTCCAATCATCCAATTCAATGGCAACTAGTGTGGTCTGCGCATCTACATCAACGATCACATAATCCACACTCTGACGACAAATACGATTGAACCAAAAGCTGCGCTCTGATGTTTCATCACTATTGGCTTCGATAATACGAGAGAGTTGAACTTGAACAAAGATATGATATTCAGGAAGTGCGTTTTTAAGTTTATGAAAGAAAATGACTTCGGTATCGGTCATGATAGGCATCGGTGCAAAGGGCCAAATAGCCAAATCATCACCGCGTACGGGTTCCGGGTCTTTTTCTTTACGAGAAGAATGACGGTTTGGCAACAACTTCGGTAGTACAACTAGCCCTAAAAACCCGATAGCCAATACCAAAAATACAGCGCCAAATGACATAGCTTTACCTTATACAATGTTTAGGATGATTGAGTCTAAAAAGACAAACCATCAATAAGAACACAGCAACCTTTATTGGTCACTGCGTTTAGAATAATCAAAAATAAATGACGCTCATACTATCGAAGCTTATATGATTCAGCAATCTATAAAACGAAAAACACGACAATCAATGTCGTGTTCTGAAAATAAAGGTAGTGGTACTCACTGTACATTATTTATTAACGCCAGATTTATTAACGCCAGTATAAAACCCACGCACTAGTCGTATTGACACTTGGATCGCTATTTACTTTATCTTTTAGTGCCAGTGCAGCGACCTTGCCACGCTCAGGACCGACAATCACACGCACACCGCGACTGGTACTGCTGGTTTTGACTTGATAACCTGCCGCTTTAAACTTCTTCGCCACCTCGTCCGCTGATGCTTGGTTGGTTGCCAAAGCCACTTGTACGCCAAAGCTACCCTTAGCGTCCGTTTCTTTGACTTCTGTACGCGCTTCACGAAGTTTTTGCTGCGCATCTCGCTTCGCTTCTGTTGACTTTTTAGCCAACGCTTCTTCTTTTTTAGCCTTTTCCTCACGCGCTAGTTTGGTACTTGCCGCTTCACGTTCTAAGCGTTCAATCTGACTGCGTGAAGGAATGGTCAATGTTTGACCTAACTGTAGCGATGCTGATGGTGAGGTGTTATTGGCTTGTGCTAATGCTTCGACCGGAACATTGTATTCTCGCGCTAGCTTTATCAAGCCATCACCACGTTTTACCGTATAGTCGGTAGGTGACTTAAGTGCCTGAGGTGCAGCTTGGGCAGTAGTTTGAGAGGCAGATTGAGCAGAGGCTTTCTTGGTGGCTTCAGCGGCTGCTTTTTCATTAGCTTTTATTTGAGCTTCTACTTTTTTCTCAGCAGCTAGCTGTGCATCCGCGGCTCTTTTTAAACCTTCTGTTTTTTCTGTCATATCCTTTAGTTTTTTAGCTTCTGCTCGCTGCTTATCTTCTGCTCGTTTTATTACTTGTTTTTCTTTTTCATTGACTATGCTGGTAGTTTTAGGAGCAATATCATCATTAACTGCTGGTGTGGTATTGGCTATATATCGCTCATTTTCAGTACGTGATTTAGCCAATGCTTTTGCCTCAGCAGTCTCTTGCTCTGCTAAAAACTGCTTTGCGCGTCTTTCTTGTTCTGCGACACGAATAGCACGCTCTTTTTGTTTTTGTGCCAAGATACGTTTTTCAGTATCAATGTCAGTAGTCAAAGGAGTTGATGCGGCTGGAGCTACTTCTGCTTGCTCAACGATAGCAGGTGCCGTCGCTGGTTCATCACTCGCACCAATTTGCTGCACCATAGCGTATAGCATCACGCTACCACCAACAATCATCCCAATACCCAATAAAGCTTGTCTCGAAAAATTCATCCGTTCACGTCTCTTAGTTGGTAATGAAGTTGATGTCTTGGCGCAACTATCATTCGTCGTTAACACCTTATAAAAGCTGCTACTACGAAGACGCTTTGATTATAAAACATATTTTTTGTATTGTCTGCTATCCCATATATCTTAGCATGATGTTCGGACAATGGATATTCTCTAGTGAATGCTATTCGGCCTCAAGTGCTTTGAGCGCCTCACCGATAGTATGAAAAGAGCCACAGACTACAATCAAATCTTGCGGCAAGCTACTTTCAATAACGGATTGCGTGGCTTGCGCTAAGCTACTAGATACATTAATGTTGACCTCAACATAAGGAACAAGGGCGCGCTGTAATTGTTCGATACTTGCCGCACGTGGATAATCAATTTCTGCTATAAACCAACCCGTTATTGGCAAACTAGCCTGCGTTAGCCGTTCTACAACCCTCTCAATATCTTTGTCCCCTAGCATTGAGAATAGCATTTTTATCGTTGCAGGCGGTGTCGTCGACTGAGTATTGATATGATCTTGCCACAACGGTGCCAATTGCGCCAATAAAAATTCAACCCCTTGCTCATTATGTGCAACGTCAAATAACCAATGACGATTTGCTATATTTCGATAATCAAATCGCCCCGCCAGCCTCACTATTTGTAATGCTTGCTCGATTGCGTGACTGTCAATCTTAAGCGGACTGGCTAGTACCGCAGATAGTGCATTGGCAGTGTTTATCAAAGACAATGCAGGTTTTGGAAGCTGTAGTGTGAGTGCCGCATTACTATACTGCCATGTTTGCGCATCGAGCACACGATAGCTAAAGTCTCGCCCAACTTGATAACACCTTGCCTTATGAGTACTAATGCGCTGCTGTACGCTATTGGGCATATCGGTAGCGCCGTAAATTAAGGTTATATCGTCTCTTAGAATACCCGCTTTCTCACGACCAATATCCTCAACATTGTCCCCTAGCCAATCGACATGATCGATACCAATATTAGTAATCACTGCCATATCAGCATCAATGATATTGACCACATCCAAGCGTCCCCCGAGCCCTACTTCTAACACCCACACATCACAATCCGCTTCTGCAAATATCAGTAGCGCGGCAAGTGTCGTCATCTCAAAGAATGATAATGTTAAATCGCAAACTAGCCGTGCTGTTTCTACCTTATTAAAAGCATCAATCAGAGTCTGATCGCTGACCATGTCGCCGTTAATACGTACGCGTTCATTAAAACAGCTCAGATGTGGCGATTGATACAGAGCTGTCTTATAGCCTGCGACTTGACACATCTGACTGATAACGGCAGTGGTTGAGCCTTTACCGTTAGTACCTGCGACCGTAAACACGTAGGCATCGTCTTTGGCGGATTGCACCACACCTAAATATTCAGCGACTGGCAATACGCGTGACAATCCCATATCTATCGCAGAGACATGAATCTGCTGCATATAATTCAACCACTCAGTTAAGGTAGCATCGCTGCTTGGGCTATTAGCGTTGACAGTATTAGAGTTGACAGATGTGGACATGAACGAACCTATATTAAAGAGGTATGAAAGCAAAACCCGAATTATAATCTGAGAAGACTTAGATCAGTGTATAACAAGCTTCATCAAAGTCAAAAGAGTTTGGCTAAAAATTTAAGCGGCTAATTTAGCCTATAAAACAAAAATAGCATTTACTGTCAGATGACAATAAATGCTATTAGAAGCGCTGAGGCTGCTTAAATGTAGATTAGTACCCTGCTAAGCGTTACTAGGCGTTGTTAGGCATCAACGTTTGGTTTGCCAGACAGCTTAGCAAGCAGACGATAGGTCGTATCAATCAATTGATGACGATGGACTACTTCATCAACCACACCATGCTCTAGTAAGAATTCAGCACGTTGGAACGGCTCTTCTAAGGTTTCACGAACGGTCTGCTCAATGACGCGCTTACCCGCAAACCCAATCATCGCTTTTGGTTCCGCTAAGTGAATATCACCGAGCATCGCAAGAGAGGCAGTGACACCACCATAAACAGGGTTGGTCAATACTACGATATATGGCACGCTAGCGATTCTCAATCGCTCGATAGCGGCAGCAGTACGAGCCATTTGCATCAAGGATAGAATGCCTTCTTGCATACGAGCACCACCAGAGGCGGCAAAACAAATCAGTGGTTTGTTTTCTTTGAGGGCTTTTTCAGCGGCCTGTACAAAGCGATCACCGACAACCGAACCCATTGAGCCACCCATAAAGCGAAAGTCAAAGGCACAAGTGACGACGTCGATATTGCGTAATTTACCATACATTACGATTAACGCTTCGGTCTCGCCGGTTTTAGTCTGTGCCTCTATCATACGCTTCGGATACGGCTTGCTATCCACAAAGCCTAGCGGATCTTTTGCCGTAAATTCTTGTCCAAGCTCGCCTTCAACGTCATCTAAAAACCACTTCAAACGCTCACGTGCTGACATTGGTAAATGATGGTCGCAAATTGGACAGACGTAGCAATTAAATATAAGCGCAGTATTGGTAATAACCGAATGGCAACTGCTACATTTGGTTGATGGTTCGGTTTCAACAGCCGTTAATGCCGCAGTCAATTGCTGCTTGACGCCCGGTACAGGGCGATCAAACCATGAATGGCCTGCTTTATTTCCATGAACTATAGGAGCGGCGCTATCGTTTTGAGTATCAGGATTTATTATCGTATCAGTCATATTATTCGCCATTATCAAAGGGCTTATCGGCAAGTTTGCTCATACACTTGTCGTTGAGAGTGAGATTAAAAGTAGAATGAAGCAAAATAAAGGTATCACATGAGCAGTTTTGAGGCGCACTTGCGCTTAATTGTAACAATTTATACGTCATGTTAGTTTACACACGTAAACTAACATTAGCAAAGCCATTCAACATTTTCACTACTAATATGTTGCCATTATTACTTTTGAGTATCATTACCTAAAATGGACAACGACAATTACGAGTTACTATTATACAATAAGCTAACTTACGCACTCAAACTATCTAAAGCACCTCGTAATTCATCCATTTTTGCCATGATTTTCTGCTGAGCAGCAGCGATAGCTTGAGCATCATTAGCATCAATGTCCGCAAAATTCTGTACCAAGACACTGCCGACAATAACCCCATCGGCATGCGCACCAATCGCTTTGGCTGACACACCATCACGAATACCAAACCCAACACAAACTGGTAAATCAGTCTCAGCTTTTATCGCTTGTACTTGGGTTGCTACATCATCCGTATCGAGTGTTGCGGAACCCGTCACCCCTTTTAGCGATACGTAATAAATGTAGCCACCGCAATGGGTCAACACTTGCTGACGGCGCTCAGCTACTGTAGTTGGTGATAACAGGAAAATCTCATTCATCGCATGCTCAGTCAAATGCTGAGTAAAGCTACCTGCTTCTGCTGGTGGCAAATCAACCATCAAAATACCATCGACTTCTGATTGCTCACATAGTGCGACGAATTTATCATAGCCAATGATTTCGACAGGATTCAGATACCCCATTAAGATAATAGGCGTCTGCTTGTCTTGCTGCCGAAATTCTGCAACCATCTTTAGTGCATCACGAGTACTTGTGCCAGCTGCCAAGGCCCGCTCACCAGCTAAGGCTACGGTTGGACCATCAGCCATCGGATCTGAAAATGGCAAGCCAAGTTCAATCATGTCTGCCCCATGCTTCACTAAATCATGCAGTAAGCCAACAGTAGTACTAGGATTAGGATCGCCTGCCATCACATAAGGAATCAAGGCTTTTTTATTCTGTAACTTTAGAGCTTTAAAAGTGCTTTCAATTCTGGTCATAGGATTCTCTGAAATTAATTTAAAAGTTAATTTATTATTATGGAATCACGTCGTGTATGCATTTGTTCGACTGCTCGACGCTACTAATTTTTGTCACTAACAATAAATTGCTAAGAGATTTTGTCAAGTATCAAGCTTTATAAGCCCTCCACCATACTTAGTAGAGGGTCTTAAAAGACATAATATTCATTTTAACTCTAAAACCGCTTAAAACTCCAAGCCTTCGGCACTCATAACCGAATGTAGATCTTTATCACCGCGACCTGACATATTGACGACGATAGTTTGATCAGGTGTCATCGTCTTAGCAAGTTTGAGTGCATAAGCAACCGCGTGAGCTGTCTCAAGTGCTGGGATAATACCTTCTTTGCGGGTGACTTCATGGAAGCCTTCTAATGCTTCTTTATCCGTACAGCCGACATATTCAACACGCTTCATGTCTTTTAAGAAACTATGCTCAGGACCTACGCCTGGATAATCCAATCCTGCAGAAATAGAATGGGTCTCTTGGATTTGACCATCGTCATCTGCCATGAGGTACGTGCGGTTGCCATGTAGCACACCGATACGACCTGCTGCGAGTGGCGCAGAATGGCGACCCGTTTCAATACCATCACCAGTAGCTTCAACGCCATACATTTTAACGTCAGTATCATTTAAGAAGTCAAAGAACAGTCCAATAGCATTGGAGCCACCACCAACGCAAGCCACCAACGCATCTGGTAATTTGCCTGTTTGTTCCAAATGTTGAACGCGGGTTTCTTTACCGATAATGGCTTGAAAATCACGAACCAATAAAGGATAAGGATGTGGACCGGCCACCGTACCAATAATATAATAAGTGGTATCTACATTCGTGACCCAATCACGCATCGCTTCATTCAGGGCGTCTTTTAAGGTGCGCGAGCCAGAGGTAACGGGTACAACTGTCGTACCGAGCAGGCGCATACGATAGACGTTCATTTTTTGGCGCTCGACATCGTCAGCACCCATATAGACAATACATTCAAGACCTAAGCGTGCTGCAATCGTTGCCGTCGCGACACCGTGTTGTCCTGCACCTGTCTCCGCAATGATACGCTTTTTGCCACACATTTTGGCAAGTAATGCTTGACCGATGGCGTTGTTTACTTTATGTGAGCCCGTATGGTTGAGGTCTTCGCGTTTAAAATAAATTTGCGCGCCGCCAATCTCATTGCTTAAGCGTTTTGCATGATAAAGCGGCGTTGGACGACCGACATAATTGACCAAATCATCATGATACTCTTTCCAAAACGCGGGATCAGCTTTGACTTTGGTATATAACGTTTCTAACTCTTCAAGCGCTGCCATCAATGTTTCAGAGACAAAACGTCCACCATGCACACCGAAATGCCCACGAGCATCAGGATATTGATTGAAGTCCTGTACCTCTTCCGGATTAGTAAAACTATTGATAGTTTGCGTAGTAGCAGATTCTTTATTTGCGACGTAACTCATGATAATTCCTACGATAAATGGTATTTTTGGGATTGCTAGTAAAGATAAAAAGAGGTTTTTATGGAGAGAAGGTAGAAAGCATGACTATGACAAATATAGCTGATTATGACTTTATCTTAGCTTTCTACTAAAGTGTCGCTTTGCCATCGGTCATGTTTAACGGCTTTCATAAAGGCGCGCATCTTAGCATCATCCTTTTTGCCTTTATCGATTTCAATACCGCCGCTAACGTCAACGCCGTAGATAGGCAAATCGCGTGTCGCCGCAACATTTTGAGCGTCAAGACCGCCTGCTAGAATAATGGGAAGTGTGCTGTTCAGTGGAATCAAGCTCCAGTCAAAGCGTGCGCCTGTACCGCCATACTTATGCTGACTATAAGCATCTAATAACATACTACTCGCTCCTGCTGCTGCAAACTGCTCAATTTGAGCACTAACGCTCTTGACGGTATCTTGTTCAGTATTAATGCGTAATGCCTTAATCCAACGCTTGTTAACGCTATCAGCTAGCTGCTGACACTGCTCAGGACTTTCATCACCGTGGAATTGGATAATATCAAACTTTACATTACCAGCCAGCTCAATTAACTGCTCGACGGTCATATTGACGACTAAAGCCACCACACTAACAAAAGCAGGCACGGTTGCCACTAACGCTGACGCTTGTGCGTGACTCACCGCACGTGGGCTTGGCGGATAAAATACTAATCCTACCGCGTCCACGCCCAATTGAGCAGCGACTTGAATATCGGCAAGCTGAGTAAAACCACAGAACTTGACCTGCATCATATAATCCTACGAACGGCTACCGTTAATTATGGGTGAAATCGAGCATTAATCATAAAACTCAATATAGTCTGTTCAATATAAAAGCGATATATCGAGGCTGGTATTAATTTTTTGCAGCCTCTGTCGGCGTAGGCACAGCAAGCCAAAAAAATTCATACCAGTCCTGCGTCATAACATCACGACTCTATTTTATTTAGTGCTAGCTATAGTAAGAAATGATGATGATTTGTTAACTATGTGGTAAATCAATTGCATCCAAAAACTTATCCTAGCATACTTTTATTCATAGTTTTGTTTATGATTAAGATAAGGATTTTTGAATGTCTAAAAAGACAACCACAACCAACGATAGCACTGATAATAGCGCTAATAGCAACATTGATAATAACGTTGGTCATAACGTTAACAATAATATCTCGCGTGCTCCCCACTATCTAATGTGGTTTCGCCGAGATTTACGAATTCATGATAATACCGCGCTCGCTGCGCTTTGTGAGAAAGCAGTAGCAAATAACGCGCAAGTGTCAGCAGTGTTCTTTTGTACCTCTAAGCAATGGCAAGAGCATGATAACTCAATAGTGCAAGTCGACCATATCGCCCGCACGCTGCCCATTCTTGCAAAAGATTTGCTTAAACAACTCAATATCACGCTCAATGTGTATGCCTGCCCGCAGTTCTCTGACTGTATTGAGGTGATTGGCGAGCTGTGCTCAACACAGCAAATCAGCTGCATAATGGCAAATCATGAATATGAAGGTAATGAGCTGGACCGTGATCAGCAGCTTACTGAGCAGCTCGCCAAAAATGATATTGAGTTCATACGTTGGCATGACCAATGTGTCTTGCCGCCACGAACCATTACCACTAATGACGATAGCATGTATCAAGTCTTTACCCCGTTTTATAAAAAATGGCGGGATACGTTAGAAGCCGGTCAGATGCAAAGTCACAGTGCACAGCAATTAGACACTAATCAAAACATAAAAGATAAAACAAGCTTTGAATCAGTTACTCTGAAATCCGTATCTGCCAGTGCTAGCAGCATTGATGACATAGCGTCACTAGGTAAAGAACTGGTTGAGGACTATCAACAAGCAATGCAGAAAGCGCAAGTATTTGAGTATAGCGATAGCGTCGCACAACTCAAACAGTCACGCGAAGACTACCCCGCTGGTGAAGTTAATGCCTGCCATCGTCTGGATCAGTTTGTCGCTGACGATATCAATAGTTATAATGTCAGCCGCGATAAGCCTACTTTGCAAGGCACTAGTCATCTGTCCGCTTACCTCACTATTGGCGCTATTAGCGCTAGACGCTGCTATCTGCAAGCGGTAAAAGCCCAAGAAAAGCTGCACGGTAACGATAGTGATAATGAAGATATTAATCGCTGGATCAGTGAGCTGGCATGGCGTGATTTTTATCGTCATGTACTCGATGACAAGCCAGAGCTGATTCGTCACCAAGCCTATAAAAATGAGACCGATACTAAGATTAACTGGTCCTATAATCAAGAGGATTTTGAAGCGTGGTGTGCTGGCAAAACAGGCGTACCGCTAGTAGATGCGGCGATGCGCTGTCTTAATGCGACTGGCTTTATGCATAATCGCTTACGTATGGTCACGGCGATGTTCTTAACCAAGGACTTATTGATTGATTGGCGTTGGGGCGAGCGTTATTTTATGCAGCAGCTGATAGATGGTGACTTCGCCTCTAACAATGGAGGCTGGCAATGGAGTGCCTCAACAGGTACTGACTCAGCGCCCTACTTCCGAATTATGAACCCCTTTAGCCAAGCTAAGAGTCATGACACTGATGGGATATTTATTAAAACTTGGCTACCTGAGCTAAAAGACGTTCCGGCAAGCATTTTGCATAGCGAAGATAAGATGCGTAAGGAATTAGCAAAAGGCGGTAAGTTTGCCAAAGTCGACTACCCTCTACCAATGGTAGAGCATAAGACAGCTCGACAACTGGCTATTGCTGAGTTTAAGAAATAGCCGTCTGACCTCTTAATAGTATAGTCAACTCACTTTAAAATAAATACAGTGCTGTTGGAATGAATTTTGCGCAGCCTCTGTCAGCGTAGACACAGCAAGCAAGGAAAATTTATACCAATAGCACGGTTGAAATATTTGTATCTTATTTATTCAAGACTGACTATAGATAGTTTAAAAACGATAAAACTTAGCGAAGTCTTTTGTCATTACAGTGCTATTTACTATTATATTTCTGATCCAACTCTATCAAGCTTTTAATCGCTTTATTCATACCGTGCATAATTTGCCCAAGTAGCACTTGCTGCTTGGTGACCACAATGACGATCATCGGCTGGTTTTGATTGGGGACGGCGCTGATCATAATCTTACCGTCTTGCGCATCCAAAATAACCGAACGGCAGCCTGTCAATTGCGCTTCACTGGTAAGGGCTTGTACCAATGCCAAAATAGAGCTACCAACAGCAGACAACTTGCCAGCATCATAGTGTTTTTGAAAGATTGAGCTCACTTCAAAGCCGTCAGTTGAGGCCAGCAGTACCCCATCAATACCACTAGTTGCGTGTACCAATTCACTCAGTACTTCTTTTGCCGGCACAAGATAACTCTCAGAGGGTTTAAGACGGTTTGCTTCCGTCTGGAATAGATTATTATTCATTGTATTTTGCCTATTATTTTTAGAATTAAGTGAGTCTATTGTTGCTCAAGCGCAGTAATAATGGTCTCAACTAGTAATAACACATCGTCTTTTTCGCGCATATCAACTGGAAAGATAGGGATATTACGATTATTCTGACGTAGCCATTCCCGATAGATATCAAACTCGCGCTCAGGTTGTTTATCTATCTGACTGACACCAACAATAATACGTCCTTGGTATATTTTATCGAATGTCGCAAGATAACGCGCCATATCTGCGACAGGATCGGCAGCAGAATGATCAATCAAAATAATAACGCCAAGAGCGCCTTGCGCTAAAATAGGCCATGTAAAACTAAAACGTTCCTGCCCAGGGGTACCATATAGCCCAATGCTCGTACCGCCTTCTAAAGTCAGCTCTCCGTAATCCATTCCAACTGTGGTCATCGCCTTAGTATGTGCTTCCAAATCTGTATTTTGCACTTCAGTTGATACGACTGGAATGTCAGAAAGACTGGCGATAGCCTGAGTTTTCCCAGCGCCCATCGGACCGCTAAAAACAATTTTTAGACGTTGCATAATGATTGATTACCTATGATCTAAAGAAGAATTAAAAAGTATAACTCTACAAAAAAACAATACGACTAACGATAAAGTAAAATGAGAAACGTATAAATAAAACTCTATAAACCCAGTTTTTGGCGTAAGCGTGATAAAAACCCGCGCTTGTCTTGCTGAGCTGAGTCACGCTGCGAGCTAGGTTGATTCAGTAAATTTTGATTTGATGAACCTTGCTTAGCTGCTTGCTTAGAGGCATTGTTAAAAACAATCTCAGCGCTCGACGTCGTCGTTGCGGCGACTTCTCCTCTAGCTCGTCTTGCTAGTAGTGCTTCGAAGGCGGTTTGCTTGACCTCGCTAGCTATCGCTTTAGATGAGTTATCTGTCTCACTTTCTGAGGACGTTTGTGACAAAGCAATAGCAACGTTGTCTTCATTTTTAGGCTCTACACTAGCATTGAGCAAGTTATCATTGAGCAAGTTATCATTGAGCAAGTTATCATTGGGCAAGTTATCATTAGGCAAGTTGCTCGTTTGCACACCTAGCTGCTCATAACTTTCTGTTTGCAAGCTTCCTGAGAATAATAAACTGGCGAGTATTTTTTTGATGCTTGCCGCAGACACTCCTGTTAACTGTACTAATTTATCGACATTGCAAGGTGCAGACTCTAAAGCGGTCATCACTTGCAGTAGCTCACGCCGCTCTTCAGCTATCAGCTGTTGATAGCTTGCAGCGTTGCCAATAGAATCATCAATGACAATGGTTGCCGGTTTTATCCAATAACGCAATTGATAAGATGCTTTACTGTTCACTAATGGCAATAAGTTATGGAATCCGCTGCACTGTGACAGCCATTGCATTAAGTCTTTAGCATGACTGTCTGCTGGATGAGTGTCACCATAAGGGTGTAATTGCCAATTAAGGCTAATCGGTGGCGACATCCCACTATTAGTATTCACCTTGCTCAGCCATACACGCGCACGGCTAGGCTCAACGATAGCTATCGTTTGAGTCTGGGTTATGATCTGATAAAGCCCTGCTGGACGCTGTTGCAACTGTTTGATGAAGTTTATCATGCCTCGATATTCTGAATGAGACAATGACTCTATGACATTCGAACCCGTTTGAGTATTAACCATATTACTTAAATCAGAACTTAAATCAGAACTTGAATCGGAACTTGAATCGGAACTTAAATCAAAGCCCTGAGCATTGAGCGACTGCGTAGCCGACTCGCTATCAAGTATATTCTGATTTTCCTGAATACGATTATCTTCTATGCTCATCATGAGCTTAGGCACTGAGTGCATCAACCATTCATAAAGCGTATCCAGTTTTCTGAGTGGTAAAATAATCCTATCATCTATTATCGAGCCGTTACTGGTATCATTACGGCTCACGTATAGCACTGACTTTTGCGGTTGATTAGCAAGAATGTTACTGACGCTATCAGAGTCGCGAAACTCCTCGCCAATCATAAATAAGTCAATTCGTGGATGATCATCTGATATCCATTCAACATCTGCCTCTAATCGCAGTAATACCCGCAGATAGCTCTTAATAATGGTTTGATCAGTAGATTCGACACCCACAAATGCAGCGTGCAGAACCTTCTTAAAACCACCTTCAGCACCCTCCACAAAACTACTC
>JBBSUA010000005.1:0-18204 GCA_038235315.1 Pseudomonadales bacterium
TAGACCATTGACCGCCAGTCCAAAGGCAGCATAGCGCCCAACAGTTGGACTAATCTGCCATGCTTCTACTGTGCCAAAAGCATGAGCGGCAAGCCCTAATGCTAAGCCTTTAGCGCGATCATCATGAACACCACCGAATAAAAACCGCGCTAAAGTAGCGCCTATAAGACCTGAAACAATGATAATAAGATTGGCCATTGCTAAAGGTGCTTTGATTAAACTGGCGACGCTCAGACCGATAGGTGTAGTCACTGAACGAGTGGCAAAAGCCAATAACGTATCGTGACTTAGAGAGAATAAGTAAGCCAATCCCATCGGTAGCAGCGCACCGATAATACTGGCAATGAGTACAATTAAAGTCAGTCGTTTGACGGGCAGCCCTTTGAAGTTCATCGCCGCAAGGGGTATCGCTAGTAATACGGTCACATAACCTAATAGGCGGTCAAAGACGGGCTTGGCAACGAGATAATAGTCGTTATAATCCCACTGTAAAATAAATAAAAATACGATCACTAATACTAAGGCAGTAATCACCATGGGTAGCCATGATAATCGTCTCGCCAGTACTCTGGCCGTCACGTGTGCAACCAAGGTTAATAGTATCGCTACTAAAGTTGCAATCAGTACATTATCCAAGTTCATTATAGCTTCCTTGGCGTCGATGACGGTTTGTCATTATTAGATGTGCTATTTGTGTCAGGGTTTGCATTGGTAGCTATATTGATGTCTATACTGGTATCTACGCTCGCGTCTGTATCATCGGTCTGGTTCAACCAACGATTGGCAAGTAGAGCCAATCCCCATAAAGGTATCAAGGTACTGATAACCATGGTTAACATCACGCCCCATAGCTCATCACCTAACTCAAATAACAAAATACCCGCGCCTGCTGATACTGGTAAAAATGCAAAACCACTATCAACTAGTAGCATATTACTGGCTCTAGTCAGCCACTTTGGCAAGCCATTAATTATTCGCCATGCTACTAAAATTAAAAACATGGCTATCAAACCGACGATATTGGCCGCTTTTTCGATACCTATCGCGCCACAAATAATAACGGCAGATTCACGAACGACAATAACCATTATCAGCGTTAATATTAACGCCAACCATAGTGGCAGATTGGATCTGTGGGTAGACTTCATGAGCAATCCTCGCCAAGCTGACAATTAAAAATTAATAATGGGATAGAGTGCTGTAGCACTGGAACAAGACTACAGCTAGGGTAGCTTTACTATTAGATATAAATGATTGAGTATCGTCAATAAAGGCTATGGTTGACTATGCATGCACTGCTGATGATTATATAGAGAAGAAATCAACTAATAAACGGCAATATCATTTGAAGATGAAACAAGAGTTTAACGCTAGGTCTAAAACATCACATTGATTAATCGATATCAAGAAAGCAATTTTGATACTTTCAATAGTAAATGATAGGTAAAAAAATTGAGCATATCAGTTTATTTTTAACCAATATACTCAACGCATCTCTCAAAAACACTACCGTTATGCTTGCAATATTCTAATGGCTGTTAGTATCTGCATGAATGCTAGCATCTGAACCATTATCAGCTTCAAATATCTGCTCGTACGTCAGATCTTCACCCGTAAGTGATTCAACGTCGTCTTCATCTTCATCCTGTTCAAAAGGCTCAAGGACAGGTAATAGTAAAGTTGCTTGGGCTAACGGCAGCACATTCAGAGGTGATAAGTTTGCTTGACCCAATAGCTGTTTTAGTCTGTCGCTTGGCAGACGAATGGTCAAGCACTCATGACCTGTATCATCATAGCTTTCTGACTGTATAACGCCCAGCTCATATAAGGTACTTTTAAATTGACCAGCATCATAAGGCAGAGTCAAATCGAAAGTCGTCAGCGTACCAGTAAGCAGCTGCTGTACCGCAAGTGACAACTCTTCCATACCTAAGTTGTCTTTAGATGAGACGTAGACACGGTTAGGTTCACCTTCAGCAGCATAGCCTATATGCGCAGGCTCGTCAGTCAGGTCAATTTTATTATAGACATTCAGTACTGGCACATCATTATCAATTTCAGCCAATACCGCTTTGACCGCTTGAATTTGTTCATGCATATCTTCGCTTGAAGAATCAATAACATGCAATAATAAATCAGCCTCTAATGTCTCCTCTAATGTCGCATGAAACGATTCTACCAGCTCATGTGGCAGATGGCGCACGAAACCTACCGTATCAACCAATACCACCCGACCAACACCTTGCCAATCTAAGCGCCGTAAAGTTGGATCCAAAGTAGCAAATAGCTTATCAGCCGCATAGATATTTTCATCGACTAAACGGTTGAATAACGTTGACTTGCCAGCATTGGTATAACCTACTAAAGATATCGTGGGTACATCTGATTTTTGTCGTCTTGCACGACCTTGTGCACGAGTTTGGCGTACTTTATCAAGCTTATGTTTAAGCTGGGTGACACGAGTCTGAAGTAAACGACGATCGGTCTCAAGCTGAGTTTCACCAGGACCACGTAAGCCAATACCCCCTTTTTGGCGCTCCAAATGCGTCCAACCCCGTACCAAACGCGTTGATAAGTGATTTAATTGCGCCAACTCAACTTGCAATTTACCTTCATAAGTCCGCGCACGCTGGGCAAAAATATCTAGAATGAGACCCGTACGATCAAGCACTCGACATTGAACCAGAGACTCAAGGTTACGCTCTTGTGATGGCGACAGGCTATGGTTGAACAAGACAATATCAGCGTCATGTTCACGGACAAGCTCCGCAATCTCTTGCGCCTTACCGCTACCAACAAAATATTTAGCATCAGGTCTCATTCGTGAGCCCGTAACCAATGCTAAACGATCCGCGCCTGCAGAATCTGCTAACAGTTCAAACTCGCCCAAATCATCAGGATCTTGCATTTGACGAATGTCTAAATGCACTATAATCGCTCGTTCACCACCTTCGTGTCGTTCAAAATATTCCAAAGAGTATCACCTATTAGTTAATTAAATAGTAAATAGATCGCCATTATGGGTATAAAATATCCTACTAAAATAGCGTTCAGATGACCACTTATATGTGGTCTTATCAGTTGATATTAAAGGCTGTTAGCCGAATTAGTGATAGTTTTATGTTACAGCGTTCAATCGTAGCCACTAATAGCAAGCAGCTGTCATTGCCAAACAAATCACGGATAAATTTCATTAAGCATATCTTTGAGTATTGTCTCGTTAAGTGAACAAATCATCATCGACTGATAGAATTTTGCTATACTTATTTCGGTTTTTGCAGATAGTCAACGATAAGATATTGAAACACTTATACTCAAACAACAGTTATTCAATGACGAGGGATACAGATGGGTCAATCTAAGTCAAAGCTTTCAATAAAAAAACAACTGAGTCGTGGTAAGAAAATAGCAGGTATGACGACGACTATCGCTGGTGGTCTACGTACAGCACAGCGTATCGGTGCCTTTCGAGAGCCACCACGCGAGAAGCTACCACGTTATATCCAAACCTTTTGTCGTAAGATGGCAGGATCTTTTGGGGTCAAAATCGAACAAGTAGAGCCAGTTCCCCAGCATCACGGATTATGGGTCTCCAATCACGTCTCTTGGATGGACATTCCTGTTGTCGGTAGCGTGAGTCCAGCGTTTTTTTTATCAAAAGCTGAAATTGGTGAATGGCCAGTATTTGGCAAACTAGCGCAGGCTGCAGGCACGGTATTTATTGAGCGTGGTTCCGGTGATACAGGATCAGTGGCAACTCAGATTGCCAGTTTCCTAAATGAAGGTTTTTCAGTCATCTTCTTCCCTGAAGCGACGACGACTGATGGTACTAAGGTTAAACGTATTCATGGTACGCTACTACAAGCGGCAATAGACACAGGCGTACCAGTTCAGCCTATAGTACTGGCCTATGTCAATAAAGATGGCACGCTAAGTACAGACCTACCATATTATGGCAAACTGACTATGAAAGAGAGCCTAAAAAAGGTACTCGATAGCAGACATATTACTGCTTATGTGCTGCCACTGGAGCCGTTAGATCCTAATGGATACAATAAGAGCCAACTGACCAATTTATTGCAACAACGTATGAATGAAGGCTTGCAAGCATTACATGCGCGCGTATTATCTACACCAGCTAATACTTAAGACTTAGCATTATAAGTTTTATTTAATTTACGATAATCTAAATAAAAAAAGGCGCAAATCATAATGGTTTGCGCCTTTTTAATGGTATGAATTTCAGTAAATAATTTGTGAATGTTCAACACGCCCTAAACTATGGTGAAGGATTAGGCTGACGCGCGTGCACTGCTTCGATTGCTTCTAGAACGTCGGAACTCAAAGTAATATTAACGCTATCAATATTTGATTTGAGCTGTTCTATGCTAGTCGCACCAATGATATTGCTAGTGACAAACGAGCGTGTATTAACAAAAGCCAACGCCATTTGCGCCATATCCAAACCCGCATCAGCTGCTATCTTGGCATACTGCTCAGTTGCTGATATAGCTTGCTCATTAATATAACGATCAAAGCGATCGTATTGAGTGAGACGAGCACCAGCAGGACGTTTACCATTGAGGTATTTACCAGATAATACACCAAAGCCAAGCGGTGAATAAGCCAACAAACCAACATTTTCACGATGTGATATCTCTGCCATGCTGACTTCATAGAGGCGATTCAATAAGCTATACGGATTTTGTACCGTAATAGGAGCGATCAAACCGTTTTTATCAGCTTCCCACAGATAGCGCGCAAGTCCCCAAGCGGTATCATTTGACAGTCCGTAAGCGCGAATACGCCCTTTTTTGATCTCATCATTTAAAGCTTGGATAGTCTCCAAAAACGGCGTCAAATCATCTAATGACTGTGCTGCCATATCTTCAGTATAGCCACGCTGTCCAAAGAAGTTGGCTTGACGTTCAGGCCAATGCAGCTGATAGATGTCGATATAGTCGGTTTGCAAGCGCTCAAGGTTACCATCAATTGCGCCACTGATTTGCTCAGCGTTGAAGCGAGTCTGACCATCACGCAAAAAGCTCATTGGTGATATTTTACTGGCAAGTACAACTTTATTACGTTGTTTAGTCTTGGCAAACCAAGTGCCCATAAAGCGCTCAGTATCACCTTGCTTGTCTTTATCCGGTGGTGAAGGGTACATCTCAGCAGTATCCCAAAAATTTACCCCGTCGCTAAGGGCGAAATCCATCTGTTCATGCGCTTGGGATTCATCATTTTGCTGACCCCAAGTCATTGTGCCAAGACAAATTTTTGAGACCTTTTCATCTATTTGTGGAAGCGTTTGGTACTGCATAAAATATCCTTTTGGCGATTCGTTTTAGACGTTGTTTTAGCTATTTTAAATCAGTGATTACATCAGCTTTATGCCAGTAACGCCCGGTGGAGTGACTTTAAATACTTTCACCTTAAACAGCACCGATTGACCTGCTAACGGGTGATTGAAGTCGACTTCAACCTCATCGTCACTAATCGCGCTAATGGTGCCGGGAAGGGTGTTTTTGCCTTTGTCTTCAAACTCGATCAGCATACCAATCTCTGGATTATCAGCGACGAGTGCAAACTTAGTACGGCTAAATTGCTGAATGTTATCAGAGTTCCAGTCGCCAAAAGCTTGCTCAGGATCTAAGTGCGCGCTACGAGTATCGCCAGCGCGTAGGTTCATCAGCACTTGCTCAAAACCGGGCAACAAGCTCTCATCACCGATAGTCAAAGTTACGGGCGCATCACGGCTAAAAGTCGAGTCAATAATAGTGCCATTCTCTAAAGACACTTCGAAATGCAACTTTACAAGGCTGCCATAAGTGATACGTGTGTCTTCATTAGGATTGATAAATTGAGATTCAGTCATAGTTATAACGCCATTTATTGGTAGTGTTATTGATGTCAAATAGTCTAGCATAATCTGCCTATGACACTATGTTATGTAATGATGAGTATTGAAAAAGGATTAAATAAAACATTATAGTGTTAAGGTTTTCGATCATTTAAATGAGGAAAATAGGCGAATATTGAGTATTGCTATGTAGAATTATTAGCTAGATATAGATCATAAATGGACTATTTAATTAACTCTGGTAAATTTAAGTTGACTTATATTTAGTTATTGTATATAAATGTTACCGGATTGTTAGGCGTGTAACTTCTTATTCAGTAAACGTAGTTTAAATAACTTTTGGAATACTTATGAAAAAAACTCTTATAGCTGTTGGCGCAATTGCATTACTATTACAAGGTTGTGCAACTCCTCAGGTTGTACAAACTAAAAAAGTAAGCGATGTAAATCTTTCTTGCCCACAAATATTAAGCGAGATAGCAGAAGCGGATATGTTTGAGAAAAAAGCCCGTGATGAGCGTAAAGTAACTGGTAAAAACGTCGCTGCTGCTGTGTTATTTTGGCCAGCTTTGATCGGTACTTATTCTAATACAGAGGAAGCTATCAACGCAGCTAAAGAACGTCGTGAAAATTTAACCAAACTATACGAACAAAAGAAATGCCGTTAGTTCCAGTAATGGTTAGTTAGAATGCAAACGCTGACTGTGTTAAAAAGCTAAGAGATTGCTCTTAGCTTTTTTTATGGCTCACGGAAAAGTATATAATAGTTATCAGAATCAAAGGTTGATAAGATAAGTAGGTAAGCATGGTAAACCAACGGCATCACAAGCAACAAGGTCAGATAAAAAAATGGCAAGAAGACAAAGGTTTTGGTTTTATCGAAACTGAAGCTGGGGAGTCGGTGTTTTTTCACGTCAGTGAGTTTAAAGCACCTCGTAGACCTGTCATTGGTGATGAGGTGGTGTTTACGGTTGGGCGAGATAATCAAGGTCGCCTGCAAGCCAAGCAAGTTCAAGAGCTTGGGTTTGTACAACAACAGATGGCGCAAAAGAATAATCAGATCCGCAAGCGCAATGCACAAAAAGGCAAGCAAGCAGAGTTTGAAGAAGGACAAAAGAAGCGTTTGTTCCTCGGTGTTGGTTTTTATGGCGTGCTGATATTACTCGCCGCAATGAATAAGCTGAGCTGGCTAGTCGTTGGCTGGTATGTCGCGCTAGGGTTAATCACTTATATCATGTATGCCAAGGACAAAGCCGCTGCGCAAAGTAACGAATGGCGTACTCCAGAGATGACCTTGCATATTCTAAGTGCGCTTGGCGGTTGGGTTGGTGCAATGGTCGCACAGACTTACTTACGGCATAAGTCGCAAAAGCCTAATTTTCGTATGGCTTATTATCTGACGGTAGTGATTAACTTAGCAGGGTTGTTATTTATATTGGCGGGTGGTGATTTGGAAGGGCTACTGTAAGTACTTTTATCAAAACTTATTATTAACTATAAAAGGCGAAATCTATTGATTACATTGTATAAGTACACCCACCACAGTCGCGCAGAAACTGTCGTTTGGGCACTTAATGAACTTGGCTTAGAGTACGAAGTAAAAGAGCTTGATGCTTATAAGTTTGAGCAAAAAAGCAAAGAGTTTTTAGCGATTAATCCCTATGGAAAAATACCCGCTATCACCCATAATGGTCAGCATTTTACTGAATCTTTAGCAATTATTGAATACTTAAATGACTTACATCCTGATAAACCACTGACGCCAAACGGTAATGATGCAAACTACGCTGAACAAAACTATAAGCTGCGCCAAGTGATCTCGTTTGGCATGATTGAGATCGAAAGCTATCTATGGATATTGACTAAAATTAAAGTTTTGGGGAACTATGAGAACTGGCCTGAGGGTACGGCTGAAAATTGCGTCGCTTCTATTAATAAAGCGCTACCTATAGCGTGTGATTGGTTGGAAGGACAGAACTATATAGCAGGAGACCGCTTTACGCTGGCAGATATCTATTACCATCATCTGTTCTCATGGCTTAAGACGGTAGGTATTCAGTTACCTGAGCAGATTAAGCCTTATGTTAAAAGATTGGCTGAGCGGAAGATGTTTCCTAAGAAGTAGAAGGATTTTTGAGTAGGGTGCGTTTCACGCACCATTATTAGCGACTAAATTTAATAAAGAAAGGGGATTAACTCTGTACACGTTTGAACAAATTTTATTCTTAATGGAAGGCAGCTATGGTGAGGTTTGCTGTCGTAAGCGAATAGGGTATTATTATAGTTTTGCCGTAGATTTTGGTAAAAAAGAATATCATAACAATGCCAAGAATGTAGATCCCTTTTATGGTGAATGGCAATTTCGTACTTACAATCGAATGTGGAGAATCTTAAAGGACAAGCAAGTGATCTTAAAAGGTCAAAATAATTCCGGTACTAACGATGACGTAGATGATGCTTTACAGCAGATTGAATTTGGTAGATTGATAGATATTTCAGTCACTGAAGATTTTAACTTAGCTTTGAAACTCGACAATGGCTTATTGATTGAGTTCATCAGTCATAATGATGAAGAAGAAATCTGCGTGGTCTTTTTGCCTAATAACGGATATCTCACCTATCATTTTAACCAAGGCTGGGAATACGATACAAGCGATATACCATAAGTAGTTATTTTAAGATTGCTTGTGAATGTTGATTGAGTGCGTAGGGTGAATTACCCCATAGAAGTAAAGTTGATAGTCAAATACTGGAGAAATGGTAATGATTTTAAGTTTTATGAATAATACAGAAAAAGATTTGGATATTGTCATAGAGCCCTCAACCGATGAGTTTTTGTTACTCCCTAACAGTACTCTCAAGATTTACGCTGTCGTCAAAAACCAAGATGATGAGTTTGAATATGATTGCCACTCTAATGGAATAAATATATGGATGCCTAGGGCATCTACTGCGAAATTTTTTGTTGATGGAAAGAGAGTGGATACCCTTTATGAAATTATGGATTGGTAGCGCATAGGGTGGGTTAGCTCAAGCGTAACCCACCAAATTAATAATTTCAAAAAGTTATTTATATTCACTTTTCAATGGTGATTTACGTTCTGTCTGATTTTCCTATAAGAGTGGAACACGATTAACCCTGCCTTGTGATAGAAAAACCCCGCTATAGAAATCTATAACGGGGTTTTATTCAAATTAATTTATGCCTATTGTTATCAGCTTTGACGTTTCTTTTCTAAAAATAGCATGTCAATCACAATCAACGCGACACCGATGCTAATGCCCATATCGGCAATGTTAAAGATAGGATAGTGCCAGACGTCAGCATTGTGAACGTGAATAAAGTCGATGACGTGACCATGTAGCAGCCGATCGATCAAATTCCCAACTGCGCCGCCAAGTACCAAGGCTAAACCAAAAGAGAGCAGTTTGGCTTTGCGAGGTGCTTTAATTAAATAAACCGTCAAAAATATTGACATAACTAATGCTAATCCTGAGAAAAACCACTTTTGCCAGCCGCCTGCATCCGCGAGGAAGCTAAACGCTGCGCCGTAGTTATAAGCCAATGTCCAATTAAGAAACGGTTCAATAACGGGTACGGGCTCATTAAAGGTTAAATTGGTTTCAGCAAGCCACTTCGTTCCCTGATCAATGATAAGCACAAACAGCGATAGTAGATACCAAATAACAGCACGGCTACCATTGGCGATCATTTTTGGGGTTTTGACTAGCTTGCTCATAGGCGTCATTGAGTTGCCTAAAGTCACGTGTGCAGCTTTAGGCGTATGATCTATAGGGTTAGAATCAGTTGATTGATAAGAGCCAGTACCCGCTACAGGCACTTCGCCTTCAACAGCTTCAACAGCGTTGACTTGATTGTCAGCGATGTCAACACTATGTAATTTACTGCTATCCAGCTTGACGCTATCTAAACCGTTATCAACATCGTTGTGCTCAGACGAGTTAGGTGTATTAGGCATAGTGACGCACCTCGCCATGACCGCTCACGTTCGTCACGCAGCGCGCGCACAGTTCAGGGTGCGTACTATCCGTGCCGATGTCATCACGGATATGCCAGCAGCGGACACATTTGGTACCCTTAGCAGCAGTGATAACGACCTTTAGGTCAGCGGCAGATTCGTTGCTATGCTCATTACTGGTTTCATCGTTAGTATTAGTAGGCGCTTTACTTATTGGCTCTAAAGATGCGCTACTGGTAATCAATACAAACCGTAGCTCTTCGCCCAATTTGGCTAAGCTGTCGTACATGGCGCCATCAGCATACAAGGTAGCGTCAGCCGATAAATTAGCATTGATAAGCTTGTTCTCACGTGCCGTTTCGATGTTTTTATTGACCATATCTTTGGCGCGCATAATATTGTGCCAATCCTCAGTACTAATGGCACTCAGCTCAAATACTGGGAATTCATACCAAGCTTGCGTAAAGACATAGCTGTCTGAATGTGCGTCTTTACCATGCAATATTTCCCACGCTTCTTGTGCAGTAAAGGATAAAATCGGGGTAATCCAACGAATCAACGCTTGGGCGATATGATAAATTGCGGTCTGTGCTGAGCGACGCGGTTTACCATCGGCTTGGGTGGTGTACTGGCGATCTTTGATGATGTCTAAGTAGAAGCCACCTAAGTCTTGTGAGCAAAATGCGGTTATATGCTGAGTGACTTGATGAAAGTCCATCGCATCGTAGGCATCAACAATTTGAGCTTGTACCGTCTGTGCACGCTCAATGATAAATTTATCGAGGCTGACCAATTCATTAATATCGACACTGTCAGTCGCTGGGTTAAAATCATCCGTATTCGCCAATAAAAAGCGCAAGGTATTACGGATACGGCGATACATATCGATCGCGCCTTTGAATACCGTTTTGCCCGCGTTCATCTCATAACGATAGTCGCTAGAGGCAATCCACAAACGCAACATATCTGCGCCGGTTTTATTGATCTCTTCTTGCGGGGTGATAATGTTGCCTAATGATTTACTCATCTTGCGACCATTTTCATCGACCACAAAGCCGTGAGTCAATACTTGCTTGAACGGTGGGCGCTGATACATGGCTTCAGAGGTGAGTAATGAGGTCTGGAACCAACCACGATGTTGATCTGAGCCTTCTAAGTACATATCAGCTGGATTGGTCAGCTCATCGCGTTGCTCAAGTACTGTAAAGTGCGTCGTTCCTGAATCAAACCATACATCTAAAGTATCCGTCGCCTTATCATAGTCAGCGGCTTCATCGCCTAAGAAATCTTCACAACTGGCATCGAACCAAGCTTCGACACCACCAGTCTGAATCTTTTGTGCAGCAACTTCCATTAGCTCTAAAGTATTAGGATGTAGCTCGCCCGTCTCCTTATGGGTAAAAAAGGCAATGGGCACGCCCCATGTACGCTGGCGTGAGATACACCAATCTGGGCGACCCGTCATCATTGACTCAATGCGGTTTTGACCCCATGCAGGCGTCCAATTTACAGTTGGAATATCAGCTAAAGCACGCTCGCGTAGCCCCTCAACTTCCATACTAATAAACCACTGCGGTGTCGCCCGAAAGATAATCGGCGACTTGTGACGCCAGCAATGTGGATAGCTGTGCTCGATTTTGGTATGGCTAATAAGATGACCATTCTCATGCAAAGCAGCAATGATTTTCGGATTGGCTTTATAAATATACTCGCCCGCGAATATCGCTGCGCTATCTAAATAGACACCATTACCGCCGACTGGGTTTTCTACTGGCAGATTATATTTTAGACCGACATTATAATCGTCGAGACCATGACCGGGGGCGGTATGTACTAAGCCAGTACCGCTATCGACAGTCACATGATCGCCTAAGATAAAGGGCACTTGACGCTCGGTAATAAGCGGATGCTGGGCGCGGAGATTTTCAAGTTCACTGCCTGATACAGTCGCCAGTAACCCTTGGTTGCTTAATTTAAATTCACTCAAAGCGCTATCAACCAGCTCTGTCGCTAATAGCAAGTTACCTTTTTCAGTCGCCACCACACTATAGTCATGCTCTGGATGTACGGCAATTGCTTGGTTAGCAGGCAGTGTCCAAGGCGTTGTCGTCCAAATCACCGCTGCAATGTTGCCTTCAATGTTAGCCAATGCCGTCACTTTTTCAGTATCAAGCACATCAAAGCTCACATAAATAGCATCAGAGACTTTATCTTGATATTCAACTTCCGCTTCAGCTAGTGCAGACGTACAGTCCAAGCACCAGTTGACGGGCTTCATACCGCGAGTCACATGACCATTCTTATGAATAATGGCTAATGCCCGTACGATGTTGGCCTCGGTAGCGAAGTTCATCGTCAAATAAGGATTGTCCCAATCACCAAAGATACCCAAGCGCTTAAAATCTATTTTTTGTAGCTCGATCTGAGTATTGGCATATTCTCGGCAGAGACCACGAAACTCAGTTGCTGAGACCTTTTGACCCACTTTACCGACTTTTGCTTCGACCTTTTGCTCGATTGGCAAACCGTGACAATCCCAACCCGGTACATAAGGCGCGTCAAATCCTGAAAGCGTCTTAGACTTAACAATAATGTCTTTCAGTACTTTATTAACGGCATGACCCAAGTGAATCTGACCGTTGGCGTAGGGAGGTCCATCATGCAAAATATATTTTGGTGCACCTGCGCGTGAATGACGAATCTTGCCATACACATCGTCAGCATCCCACGCACTCAACCAATCCGGCTCGCGTTTGGCCAAATTGGCACGCATTGGGAATACAGTGTCAGCAAGATTGAGGGTGTCTTTATAGTCGATAGATTCAGTCATAATCGTGGTCTTGTCTCTATTAATACAGTGGGAAAATTCATATATTGCAAAGCTAAAAGTTGCAATAGTGTACACCAAACAATGATTTATGAGATGGCGGGTATGAGTAGCAAAATCAAGGCCACCTATTATAGGATAAATAAGGGACTAAAAACAGGGAATAAGATATTCAGGATAAAAGTTATGACGACAAAGGCGATAAGTTTAGTGATAAATACTGAACACTTATCGATAAATTATGCGAGAGATCTAATTGAAGGTCTAATGATAGATGGTTTTATATTTATTAAAATATAAGCTAATAAAGACATCATAGAAATTTACTTTTAGAATAAACCCTAACTTTTAGGACGCTTAAGCTTATGCAATAGTCAGTTGCTCTGCCAAAGTAAAGAAAGGTTGCACCTTGCGTTGAAAATCAAGCCCAGACTCTAAATGATTTAAATGCTGATCAATTAAGAAGATAAAGCGTTCCTCATCTTTCACTTCAAGTGCTTGTACGATGCCTAAATGCTCATCTTCAGCACAGTTAGAAGAGCCAACTTTATCATATAAGCCAATAATTAAAGTCGTGCGCAAGGTCAATTCAGTCAAAAACCGCTCCAACACTTGGTTATCAGCAATAGTAGCCAAGTGCATGTGAAATTCACGTGATAAACGCAATTCTGCGGGTTTGTCTCCTAATGCGCGTGCCTCAGCTTCAGCAGCTATTATGGCACGCATATCTGCTATATCTTGAGAACGAGCGTTCTCAATCACGCTATGAGCTAACGTACGTTCAATGGTGCGCCGAGCCTCGAACACATCTTCAGCTTCCTTAGGAGAAGGGGTCGATATAAAAGCACCTTTGTTGGGAAGCAACTGCACAACATGCATCGTCGCAAGCGTAGAGAGCGCACGTCTAACATTTGCTCTGTTACAGTTAAATAAGTCGCTTAGCATTTGTTCGCCAAGCTTAGTCCCTGCTGGTAGACGCTGTTCTGACACCGCAGCCATAATTGAGCTGATGATCGCCTGTTCTGGTATCTCATCAGTTTCTAAAGCTAATTTTTTCGTTTTTGATTTAGTCATAATCGCGATTATAGTGCGCTGCATCCTTCTTCACAACAAATAATAAATTTTTAGATTGTTTTGTTAACAATAATAGTTAACAATGATTGTTAACAATATAATTTTATTATCTACGAGCAGTAATAAAGGGTGAACGCTTATGAAGATTTTAGTCATGAATCCAAACTCAACAACTTCTATGACCGATAAAATTGTGGAAAGCGCGCGTCAAAAGGCGAGTATCGGCACCACAATTATTGGTGCTTCTGGAACAGATGCCCCTGCTTCTATTCAAGGTCATCATGATGAAGCTATGTCCGTTCCGGGATTACTTATGCGCTTAAAGCAAGCAGAAGCTGAAGGCATCGATGGCGTCGTTGTCGCTTGTTTCGATGATCCGGGTATTGGTGCTTGTCGCGAAGTTTTTTCGGGGCCTGTTATCGGCATATGCGAAGCGGCAGTCAAAGCCGCAAGTATGATTTCGACATCGTTCAGTGTTGTTACTACATTGCCACGCTCTGTTCCCATTATTGAAGAGCTTATTCACGGCTATGGCTTGTCTCATCGCTGCAGACGTGTACGCTCTGCCTCAATTGAGGTATTGGCACTAGAAGAGCCTAACTCAGGAGCACGTGAAAAAGTTCGTGATGAGATTTTGCGCGCTGTAGCGGAAGACAATTGCGAAGCCGTTGTTTTAGGCTGTGCAGGTATGGCGGATCTCACAGAATGGTTGACTCAAGAAACCGGAGTTCCTGTTATTGATGGCGTTACTGTTGCGACTCGTATGGTCGAGGCTTTGGTTGGTTGTGGTTTGAAAACCAGCAAAATTGGCGCTTATGCAAAACCTATTCAAAATTAATCAATCCTAGATTTATTAACAAATTTTCTCAAGGAAGGGGAATGCAATGGAAAACATAAAAGCGGTTCCAGTTACGGCAGGTGTGGAAACGATTGATCATAAGGCCGTTGGCCAAGAAAGCCTTGCGCCACAAACTACACGAATCATGGATCCTTGGTCTTACCTATTTGCATGGTTAGGTGGCTGTGTATCCATCGCAACATTCACAGTAGGCTCAGGCCTTGTTGGTACGTTGAACTTGTTGCAAGTGGTTGTAGCCATCTCTATTGGTTGTACCGTAATTGGTGCAGCATTGATGATCAATGGACGCGCCGGCCATGTATATGGCATTCCATTTATGGTGCAATGTCGGTCTGCATTTGGATTTTCAGGTAATCGTATTCCAGCATTAGTACGTTCAGTTCCAGCCATTGTATGGTACGGCTTTCAAAGCTGGATTGGCGCTGGCGCATTAAATTTAGTATCTGAGGCCTTATTTGGCTACAGTAATCTAGTGGTATTCTTCGTAGGCTTTCAGTTCTTGCAGATTGCTCTATCCGTTTTAGGTTTTCACGGTATTAAATGGCTTGAAAATATCGGTTCGGTTTTTATTATTGGCTCACTTATTTATATGTTTATCAGTGTCATTAATAAATACGGCGATGCGATTTCAACCAATCTTGTCAATGTTGAAGGTACTTGGGGTGCACCATTTTGGGGTGCAACGATGTTATTCTTAGGTGTTTACAGCACCATGATGCTCAACGTCTCTGACTATTCACGCGAATTACACAAAAATGTAGGCTTATTTCGGCAAGTCGCAATCTATGCTAACTCAATCCTGCCAGCCACTCTCTTTATGGGTTTAATTGGCTTGATGGTGACCAGTGCTACGGGCGAAGTTGACCCCATTAAAGTGTTCTCCAGTGCCGTCGATAACAAGCCGCTATTGATTATCACTATGCTGTTCATCGCTTTTGCGCAAGTCACAACCAATATCTTGAACAACGTGGTACCACCCGCTTACGCCTTAATGGACATCTTCAAAATTAAGTATAAAACCGCTGCTGTTATCGTGGGCTTACTTGCTTTTGGTACTTTCCCTTGGGAATTGGTAAAAGATGAATCTGCCGCAGGGTTAAACTTGTTTATCCAAACCTATTCAGCATTTTTAGGTCCGATATTTGCAATCTTAGTAGTTGATTATTATATTCTGCGTAAGCAAAAGCTTGACATTAATAAGCTTTATGACCCGAACGGTCCGTATAAAGGCGTCAATATGGCTGCTGTCATCGCTATGGGTGTTGGTATCGTAGTTGCTCTTATTTTCTCCAGCGTTTCTTGGTATGCCAGCTTGATCCCAGCGGGCGCTCTATATTGGATACTAATGAAAAAAATGCCAGCAGCACAGCGTTTTATGTCATAACCTATCTTGCCTATTTGGTAAAAAATATCAAAACCCCCATGGAAGTAGAGACTACCGTGGGGGTTTTTTTGGTAAAGCGTAAATTGCTTTATGAGGTCGTAGAGTTTTGCAAATAAGCTTTCAAGCTTGAAATAATCATAGTTGTTTAGCTAATTTTCATATGAGATAACAGTAGGGTAAAAAGGGCTGGAAAGCGTAACTTGGATTTTAGTTGCTTAATCTAATAAAATTGTTTACAAATGTACTTAACAACAGTTCATTTTTGTGTTAAATATAGTTGTCAAATAAATGACTATCAATAATTTATAGATTAATCATCTTTTCAAGGAACGACAATGAAAATAGGTATCCCAAGAGAAGTTAAAAACAACGAAAACCGTGTTGGTCTACCGCCAAATGGCGTTCATGCTTTAATCGATAATGGTCATGAAGTCTATGTTGAAACCAACGCGGGTATTGGCTCACAGTTTACAGATGATGATTATAAAAATGCAGGGGCAACTATCGTTGATACTGCCGCTAAAGTATGGGATGTTGAGTTGGTCATCAAGGTAAAAGAACCGCAGCCAACAGAGTATCAATACTTTAGAGAAGACTTAACGCTATTTACCTATTTGCATCTAGCTGCTGAGCCTGAGCTTGCCAAAGCACTGGTCGATAGTAAAATAACGGCCATCGCTTATGAGACCGTGCAATTGGCTGATCGTTCATTGCCACTTTTAACCCCAATGAGTGAGATTGCTGGACGTATGAGTACTCAGATTGGCGCGCAATTTTTGCAGTCTTTTTATGGCGGCAAGGGGATTTTATTAGGTGGTGTTCCCGGTGTCCAAAAAGGCAAAGTCGCTATCATTGGAGGCGGGGTGTCAGGTACAGAGGCTGCCAAAATGGCCATTGGTCTAGGCGCAGATGTCACTATTTTAGATCTAGATCCTAAACGGCTTAAGCAGTTGTCTGAACTATTTGGTAATGATGTGCAGACCTTAATGTCAACTAAAGTTAATATTGCCAAAAGTGTAAAAGAAAGTGATTTGGTCATCGGTGCCGTATTGATCCCAGGTGCAGCAGCACCGAAGCTGGTTACTGAGGAGATGATTGAATCGATGAATGATGGTGGCGTGGTCGTCGACATCGCTATTGACCAAGGTGGTCTGTTTGAGACTACTGATCGAATTACTACTCATGATAATCCGACCTATACTAAGCACGGTATCATTCATTACAGTGTTGCCAATATGCCCGGTGCAGTGCCACGTACCGCAACGCTAGCACTATCTAATGTTACTTTGCCCTATGTATTAGCTTTGGCTAAAAAAGGCTTTAAACAAGCTTGTATCGACAATCCTGATTTTGCAAAAGGCGTGAATACTATCCAAGGTCACGTGACGTATAAAGCCGTTGCTGAAGCCTTAGATTATGAATATAAAGACCTAAATGAGTTGATAAGTTAGCTTTTTGATCAAGATTCAGCATGAAAACTTGAATGGTTCAGTGTGTATTGATAACGATACATGCTGAACTATTTTTTTGAGCTAATTTTGCGAAATTAGCTCAAACTCATGACAATTTATTCGTTTAGAGAGCATCGCAATCTATGATAAAAATATAATGCTTTCAATAATTTAAATTGACGATAAATATTCATTGCTATATTGTAGGTCATGGACACCTACCAATACAGGATTAACAGAAATGGAACTTTATGATCTAGATTTATCAGGTAATTGCTATAAGATACGACTGTTTTTAGCCTTGATTGAACAACCTTACACGTTACGTCCAATGGATTTTTTGGGCGGTGAACATAAGAACGAGGAGTCTGTCAAACGCAACACGTTCGGTCAAATACCAGTATTGGTTGATGGAGATTTAACCCTTAGAGATTCACAGGCTATTCTTGTTTATCTGGCACGAAAATTCGATAGAACTGACTGGTTTCCCAACACACCTGCTGATGAGGCAAAGGTTGTGCAGTGGTTAATGGTCGCTGAAAGTGAAATAGCAAGAGGGCCTAACGATGCGCGGCTGCACGATAAGTTCGGCTACCAGCTCGATGTTGACCTAGCTCGAACCAAATCGGCTCGAATTCTCACTATTTTAAATGAGCGTCTTTCAGATCGAGAGTGGCTAGAGCTTGACCGTCCTACGATAGCAGACTTAGCGTGCTTTCCTTACGTAGCGCTTAGCCACGAAGGTGCGGTATCACTAGAGCCTTATCCA
>JBBSUA010000006.1:0-17354 GCA_038235315.1 Pseudomonadales bacterium
GCAGCTTGCTCGACGGTACGCATATCGTTTGATAGGCCCGATATGCCAAGCAAACCACTCTCACTATTAAGCATCTTATCGATCTGCTCTAGACTCATACCCAATAGACGCTTGAGATGAATATGTAGACCGGGATCAACATCGCCACTACGCGTGCCCATCATCAAGCCTTCAAGTGGCGTTAGACCCATGCTCGTATCTAGACTTTTGCCATCGTAGATAGCCGCTGCAGAGCAGCCATTGCCTAAATGTGCAGTCAACCAACCATGTGGGCCTTTGGCAGTAGTGATCTGGCTGGCGCGCTCTGAGACGTAAGCATGTGACGTACCATGAAAACCATAGCGACGAATTTTTTCATCTTCATATAGTGCTTTTGGAATCGGATAACGATAGGCGACTGGTGGCATGGTCTGATGAAAAGCAGTATCAAAAACCACCACTTGTGGAATATCAGGATAGATGGCTTGGACGGCTTCGATACCTAGAGCATTAGCAGGGTTATGCAGTGGGGCTAGAGATTTTAGGCGTTTCACCTCTTCTAATACATGAGCGTCAACACGTACCGCTTCTGAATACTCACGTCCGCCATGTACCACTCGATGTCCGACAGCGATAAAGTGGTACTGTTCAAGCAGACCTAGGATTTTTTGTAGCGCTAGTTTATGGCTGCCACCGGGAATGGCGATCTCAAGCTTTTCGCCATCTATTTTTGTATGTTTGATACGAGCGGTATCGAGACCTAAGTTTTCAGCCAGACCTGTGATACGAGTAGATTCATCTTCACTGATTAAGGCATACTTGATTGAGGAAGAGCCGCAGTTAAGAACCAAAATAGGGTTGATCAGTTGAGAGGTGTCCGCATTACTATCGTTAAAGGTGGAATTACTAACGCTGTCACTCATACTCTATCCTTAGATGATGTTGTTTTTTGATAAGGGGTAGTGGTAAATCATAATGGATTACCACCGATTGAACAAACGAAAATCAGCTGCATTAGCGCTAATACTATCTACGTTTACTGATAATGATATGGGCAAAGATTCAATGCAACGACTCGTAAATATCGACGCTAAAATCTGTTTTACATATTTAATTATTTTGAATATGTCTTGTGCTGCATACTAGCAGGTCAGAGATGACAAGAGGTCTCAGTATAATGTAACATACTTTGGTTGCTATACCATGATAACTATAAGGGTTAACAATATTGTCAGCTGAGGCATTACCACGTCTGCTTTTGCGGTACTATAAGAGCACAGTGTGATGTCAGTCCAATTGTAAGTAAGTTTGTCAAATGATGTCTAACCTGCTATCCAATCCGACTTTTCTACTCCTTTATCACTAATATACGAGTAAAATTATCGTTTAAATAAACCCAAGATATGCATAATTTTGCGGTTTAATGCTATGATTAAACCGCTCCTCATAGCGATCAATAATTATATTGAATCGATGCTAAAAGTCAGTTATTTATAATCATAACTGACAGGACTGAACCGTTATATCTATCCCTTATTAGAGTCACCTTTTTGTTTTATTGTCCTGTTGCAAGGTTAGTTGCCCTTATGCCAAAAATCTCTCATCTTAGAAGTACTCATGATATCAAAAATCCTAACAATGCTGTTTTAGCGCTATCGCCGCTTATGAAAATGGGCTATCGAAAGGTTTGTACTCTCGCATTCAGTAGTGCGCTATTGATTGGGCTGACAGCTTGCGGGCAAAAAGGTGAATTGTATCTAGTAGATCCAAGTAGCCAGACAGTGACCAGCAGCTCTGAAGTTTTAGAGAGTACTAGCAATCCGCAAGATGCTGCTTTTGCTGATATCGACGATAACGACTATCAAAAAACGCGTTATCTCGAGCAAAAACAAATACTGCCCGAAGCCAGTGATGATCCTAACGACTATTAGACTTTATTAATCTATCAAATCCTTATAATCTAAGCTTTGAGCTCATTATTCAGAACAACACTATTTGACACAGCGATAGTTTAATACAGCGATAATGAGCGTCTTCAAGCTGTCTGAAATTGATAACCTGCCTACATTAAAGAGATAACTATGAGCGATTCTGGGTTACAAACCGCCATGCCTATTCAATGCGTCACTGTCCAAACGGATCAAGGATTATATATTGATGCTGTTGCTTTGACTGACCATTTATCGGCGTTGCACTATCGCAATGAGGCGCTGTATATGGAAGAAGTGAGCATCAGTGAGTTGGCTGAAGGCTACGATACACCGTGTTATGTCTATTCAAAACAAGCAATACTGGACGTATATAACGCTTACAGTGACAGCTTTGCCACGATTGATCATCAGATTTGTTATGCCGTCAAAGCCAACTCCAATCTTGCCGTATTAGGCGTGCTTGCGCAGGCAGATGCTGGATTTGATATTGTCTCGCGCGGCGAGCTAATGCGTGTATTGGCAGCAGGTGGGCAAGCAAGTCGCGTGGTATTCTCAGGAGTTGGCAAAACTCATGATGATATTGAATATGCACTCACTCAAGGTATCAGCTGCTTTAATGTCGAGTCAATCAGTGAGCTGATATCCATTAATCAAGTCGCTCAGCAGCTTGATAAGCGCGCGCCAATATCTCTACGAGTCAATCCTGATGTCGATGCCAATACTCATCCTTATATCTCAACTGGACTCAAGGATAATAAGTTTGGCATTGCTCATGACAAAGCAGTCGCGGTGTATGAGCAGGCAGCAACAATGTCACATATCGACATTATCGGCATTGATTGTCATATCGGCTCGCAGCTGACAGAGGTTGCACCATTTATCGCCGCTTTGAATAAGCTGATCGAGCTGATTCATCATTTAGCTGACAAAGGCATTGAGCTGCGTCATGTTGATTTGGGTGGTGGTTTGGGCGTGCGTTATATTGATGAGTCGCCTGTATCTATTGATGAGTTTGCGCAAGCGCTACTACCAAAATTAACTGAGCTTGGTCTCAAAGTATTTTTTGAGCCGGGTCGCAGTATGGTTGCCAATGCTGGCATTCTAATCACCCGTGTTGATGTGCTCAAGCCTACTGAGCACAAGAACTTCGCTATCGTTGATGCGGCAATGAATGACTTGATTCGTCCAGCACTTTATCAAGCCGAAATGGCAGTGATTCCAAATATGTTGCCTAGCGATGGTATCGATACTGCGGATACAAAGCCATGGGATATCGTTGGTGCAATTTGTGAAACGGGTGATTTTTTGGCAAAAGACCGTCTGTTAAGCTTGAAGACAGGTGATGTTTTGGCAATCACAGGCGCTGGAGCATATGGATTTGTGATGAGTAGCAACTACAATTCACGTCCGCGTACGGCTGAGGTGATGGTCGCTGGTAATCAGCATCAGTTGATTCGTAAACGTGAAACTATTACAGACTTATATGCCCACGAGGCGCTGTGGCAAGGCAATAAATAACCTCAAGAATTGTAATTGTCATCTATAGCAGATTCTAAATAAAATAGATACGTTTTGATATGACGCGGAACGGGTATAAATTTTTCTGGCGTGCTGTGCCTACGCAGACAGAGGCTGCAAAAAATGTATACCCGTCCCGCTGTGTCGTTTTTATATTGAACTTACTATACGGCACTCAGTAAATTCACTTATTATTAAGAAATGACCCATTGTTATGATAACAGTGGGTTTTTTATGGCAAGGTATTTACTGAATGGAATATTGCATTAGCCGTGTTGATAATTAACATTGTACGAAACAGCGTGCTACTATAACGGACATATAAAAATTAGAGTAGGACATAACACTATGTTAATAGAATTTACCAAAATGCATGGGTTGGGCAATGATTTTATGGTGATTGACTTGGTGACTCAGCGCCTAGATTTAACCAAGGATTTAGTACAATTACTGGGTGATCGTCATTTGGGCATTGGCTTTGATCAACTGCTAGTCGTTGAGCCACCGATGCGCCCTGATGTTGATTTTAGTTATCGTATTTTTAATACTGATGGCTCTGAAGTTGAGCAGTGCGGTAATGGTGCACGCTGTTTTGCGCGATTTGTGCAAGCGCGTAAGTTGTCATTTAAGCAACGTCTACGGGTAGAGACCGCGAGTGGCATCATCTCTTTGACGACAGACCGTTATGGCTGGGTAGAAGTCGATATGGGTAAGCCTAAGTTTGAGCCAAACGAGATTCCATTTACCCCAAAAGCTACGACCAAAATTCAAAATGCTTATCATCTTAATATCGCGGGCACGCCAGTACAGTTATATGTCGCTAATATGGGCAATCCGCATGCCGTTATTAAGGTTGACGATGTATTAGATGCTGATGTCGAAGGTTTAGGCAAAGCGATTGAGTCACATCGCGCCTTTCCCAATCACGTCAACGTCGGTTTTATGCAAGTGATGAATCAGCGTCATATTCGCCTGCGGGTTTATGAGCGTGGTGTTGGTGAGACTCAAGCTTGTGGTACGGGTGCGTGTGCCGCAGTCGCCGTTGGTATTCGCGAAGGCTGGTTGGATGAAGGTGAAGATGTGCGCGCGCAGCTCTATGGCGGCAGTATGGTAGTACGCTGGCAGCCGGGCTATTCGGTGATGATGACGGGTCCAACTGCTTTTGTGTATGAAGGCGTGTTTAGTCCGGATGGTCTCATGGCACAAGCGGGTATCAAGCCCAATCCAGCGAGCTAATGAATCACATAGATTTACGACTAGGCGAGGCTTATGCGTGCTTTAAATGAACAGGCGCAACCTAGACAGCAAGTATCAGGGATGTCAGCAGAACTTGCAGTAACGGTAGAAGCAGATACCGTGTTGCGTGAGTTATTGTCGCCCGTACATCGTTGGCTGAATGTGTTGTCAGTGCGCAATCACTCTGAGCATACTTTGAAAGCTTATTTTGCTGGCGTCAATCAGTTGGCGCTGTTTCTACGCGGTAAGCGCTTGACATGGACGCGCTGTGATAAGCGTCAACTGGCGCAGCATATCAGTCAACGTCTTGATGAGGATAAGCTCGCGCTCGCTAGTGTGCAGCAAGAGCTGTCAGCTATCCGCCACTTTTATAGTTGGCTTATTGAAGAAGAGCTGGCACGTATCAATCCAACGACTGGCTATCAGCTCAAACGCAGTCCCAGACCGCTACCGTCGATTGCTGATATTGATTTACTGACTCAACTATTGGATCAGCCTATTCCTGATACGCCAGAGCAAGCGCGACTGTGGTTGCGGGACAAGGCCATGTTTGAGCTGCTTTATAGTAGTGGACTGCGAGTAGGCGAGCTAGTAGCGCTCGATATAAGTGATGTGGATTTATCAGATCTACGCGTGCGTGTTACAGGTAAGGGCAATAAGACACGATTAGTACCGCTAGGGGCAAAAGCTGCCGATGCCATCATGCGTTACTTGCCACATCGTAACTTATGGGTTGAGCAGCAGGATAATGCACTATTCATCAGCGAAAAGTTAGGCACTCGGCTATCGACACGCGCCGTTCAGCAGCGTTTAAAAGTAGCGGCATCTCGTGCGGGCATTGTGCAAAACTTATATCCACATTTACTGCGCCATTGCTTTGCCTCGCATATGCTGTCTGGCAGTGGTGACTTGCGCGCTGTACAAGAGATGCTAGGGCACAGCGCTATCAGTACCACGCAAATTTATACCCATGTCGATTTTGCCAAGCTTACTCAAGTCTATGACCGTGCGCATCCTCGTGCAACGCTTAACCACAGTGATAAAGAGTGATGTTTAAATCGAGGGCAGAGCTTTCATATTTGCAATTCTTTTAAGCCAAACGATGACATTGAAAAATGGGCATCTTCCGTCGCCCAAGCTCTTGGGCTTGCTTATCTAAAGTTGCAAACACCAACGCATAATCTTTGTTATCCACTTTATCCTTAAGCTCGCTATCTTCATAACTATCCATAATAGTCCCATCAAAAGCAGTAATCGCTGCATGTCCCCATGTCTGGCGGATATTGCCATTCTTATAATGATGATCGCCACCTTGCGCTGCACCAATCACCATACATTGGCTATCTAATGCTCTCGCTTGTAATAATAGCGACCAATGTGCCTGACCCGTTATATAAGTAAAGGCGGAGGGTGCGCTTAGTATGTCCGCACCTGCTTGACGCAAGCGTTGAGCAAGCGCTGGGAAACGTAAGTCAAAACAAACCATCATTCCCAATTGATAGACAGTATCGTTCATCGCAATCGGTGCGACAACCGTCTGTGTGCCCGGCTCAAAAGTAGCTGCCTCATTATAGCTGCCTTGTTTGTCAGCGACAGTCGCAGTGAATAGATGAATCTTATCGTAGCGCGCGACCATTTTGCCATCAGGGGCGAACAATTGGCTCACTTGACGCAATCGACCATCAGGAATGACGATACCATTTGGACGATAGTGGCAGGGAAGTGAACCTGCGATAAGATAAACGCCATACTCATGCGCATAGTCTGCTAACGTTGCAGAGAGCGAGTCAAACTGTTCAGCGGTAGCAAACTGTTCTCCCATGCTACAGCAGTTCTCTGGCAGCACCACTAGCTGTGCTCCTTGTCGACTGGCATCAGCAATGGCAGTCTTGATAGTAGCCAAATTGACTTCAATATCTTGCTGGCTATTCATTTGTATAGCGGCAACAGTCAGTAGAGTATCGTTTGATTTATTATTCATAATATTATTCTCGGTTATTAGTAATTAGCAGTGATTAGCAGTGCTTATCATGATGTGTATCGATTCTTATTATAATTTCTATACGTTTTATATGACCTTAATCAAGCTTAATGCTTTAAATTAACGAGTACTAAAGGCATTACCGTGTGTAAAATATAAATTATCATAGCAAAATTACTGCAAAAAATGCTATCGTCATGCTCGGATGTGCATAACCTTATCAATTTATAACCAGATTACCTTTAACTTCGGAGTGCAATAAACGATCTATGAGTATGTCGTTCGGATTAGCAGCCACGCTAAGCAACTCGCAAAAGCTTACGCCACAGATGCAGCAAGCTATCAAATTGCTGCAGTTGTCTAGTCTTGAGTTGGCACAAGAAGTTCAGATGAAGCTAGATAGTAATCCACTGCTTGAGCGCATCGAAGACGAGAATGACTATGATGCTCATGATAATGATAGCGACGAGTTTGATAAACATACTGAATCTTTGACGCTTGATATGTGGAACAGTGACACGGTCAATCATAACAGCTCAAACGACCGCTCAAAAGGTGATAACTCAGATAATAATAGCTTAGATAATGATTATGACGATGCATTCAGTGACAGCTTTGATAAATTGCAACAGTCCAATATGGATAGCACTGCTATGGACAGCGGCGATATCAATAATGACTATCAAAATGCGGATAGTGATACGGATTATAGTCGTTTTGATACGGGTAATTATGCATCCGCTACGGGGAGCGGGGGCAGCAGTACAAATTACGATGAGCTTGATAGCTATCAAGGCTCTACAAGCGCTACCATCCAAGACCACGTACGCTGGCAACTGAATTTCAAGCGTTTATCTGATACTGATAGGCTCATCGCTGAATATCTGATGGATTCCATGAATGACATGGGATTTATACAATTGGATATTGATGAGCTGTTGCAAAGCTTTGATACCATGGCCAGTTTTTATCAGTGGGAAACTCAGATTGAGCATGATGAGATAGCAATGGTTCTACGCATGATACAGTCTTGTGATCCGCTAGGCGTTGGTGCGCGTAATCTTAGCGAATGCCTTAACCTACAGCTGTCCAAGCTTAATCCCAATACTGAGCATCTAGCATACGCACAGGCGTTATTATCTGCAAGTGAGTATCTGGTCAGCAATAATATCAAAGCATTGACTGATGCCACTGGACTGGCACCTGAACACATTACGCCAGCACTTAACCTGCTGCGAACCCTTAATCCAAACCCCGGCTTGACGTTTCAAAGTCGTCAGCCAGAGTATACTCAGCCGCCTGCAAGCTATGATATTCCTGATGTATTGGTAACACCCTCTCGTCGCAACGATGATGTTATCCAAAATGAGGGTTGGTACGTGCGCCTTAATCCAGAGACGCTACCCAAGCTCAGGGTCAATCAAGAATACGCCAATTTAGTTAAGCGTGGAGACGATAGTCCAGACAATCAATATCTGCGCGAAAACCTAACGGATGCACGACTATTCATCCGCAGTATTGAAGAGCGTAACCAAAACTTATTAAAAGTGGCTACTAGCATTGTCCGTCGTCAGCAGGAGTTTTTGCTGCATGGAGCCACTGCGATGCAACCTCTTATCTTAAAAGACATCGCAGAAGAAGTAGAGTTGCATGAGTCAACAGTTTCGCGCTTGACCACCAGCAAGACTATTTTGACCCCACAAGGGCTATTTTCACTCAAGCACTTTTTTTCATCTCATGTCAGTAGCAGCGACGGTGATGTCTCCTCAACGGCGATTAGCGCTATGATCAAGCAACTCATCGCAGACGAAAATCCTAAAAAACCACTTTCTGATAGCCGGATTCAAACTCAATTATTGGACGATGGTATTGATATCGCTCGACGTACCGTTGCCAAATATCGAGAAGCTATGAATATTGGGTCATCAACCCAACGTAAACAAAAATATTGACGCCTAAATAGTTACTATAGTTGAAATGATCAAAAATCATGACTTAATTTGAAACATCTATGTCTTATCAGTAATCGTTAACTATCAGTAGTGACAATTAAAAATAAAAAGTCCTGATTATATATAATTGCGAAACGATGAGAGTTTTTACTTACATTTAATTACAATATAGCGTCTTGCTACTGTCCTGCTTTCATGACAAATTAGAGGTGTATCAATAACAAAAACCAAGCGGTTTAACTATATTGACGGGGCGTGTTGATAAAAGGATAACTCACAACTTGTGCGATATACCGAAGGGTGTTATTGATAAGGAAAGATGAATTAGGCACCTAAAATAGCCGTCTCATCTGTTATATATCAGTGATAAATATAAGGACTATAATATGAATGTTTCTATCAGTGGTCACCATATCAGTATTACCGATGCCATGAATACAGCCGTTCGTGAAAAACTTGAAAAAGTTGAGCGTCATTTTGATCAAATTCAGAGTATTCAAGTGATCTTGTCGCTAGACAATAGCGGCGCTAGTGATGGCGGTCAAAAGAGCCATAAGGCTGAAGCTATCATGCGAGTTTCGGGCAAAGAGATGTTCGTTCAAGCATTTGATGATGATATGTATAAAGCCATTAATGAGATGGCAGACAAACTTGATAGACAAGTGCGTAAATATAAAACACGTCAAGAAGGTAAAAAGACTCAGAGTGGACGTGATGGACGTTATATGGAAAATGACACTGCTGATATTGTGCCAGCAGTTTAACGTTAAGGCATAAACAAAAAGACCTCAACGCCTGACACGGTTGAGGTCTTTTACTATCTGAGCTATAGGAAATTCATCAAAAAGCAATGGGTTGTTAAATATTAATCTATAGATTAACCGCCACCTACCGCTTGTACGACTTCGATGACCATGTCTTCGGCAATGCGTAATATACCAAGTTCGCTTTTGGGAATAAGTTCTCCGTCAACTTCAACGGCATAACGACCTTCACTCAACCCTAACTCATTAACGACCAATTGCACCGTTTGATGAGTCGTCTGTAAGATTTTTCCATTCACACTAACAGTGCTCATAACGCTCGCTCCATCAAATTCACTCTATCAAAACAGTTATCATTTAATCAGACTTCGTATTTATTATTTAGTAAATTTGGTATTATTTGCTCAACCGAAATGCAGTAACTGCTAGCCATACCCAACCCGCAATCATGAGTACGCCGCCAATAGGCGTGATCGCACCAAACCAACGTGGTGCGCCCAATGTCATTGCAAACAGACTACCCGCAAAGATAATCACACCAATTTGTATGAGCCATGCGGTCGTTTGAGTCGTATAATTTAGACGAATGAGTAATCCAATGACTAATAAACCCAAAGCATGAATAAGCAAATAGAGCGTTGCCGTATGCCACCAGTCAAGTTGCTGAGCATTAACTATGTTTTTGATGCCATGCGCACCGAACGCACCCAAAGCAACAGCGATAGCAAGGTTGATTGCAGCAACAGCTATCCAATTAACCATAATCAAACCTTCATTATCTAACTATTCAGTGTTTATCAATAACGTATCAGTAGCTGGTTATCAAAAGCTAGCTATTGAATATCATCCGGTAAAATTACACTGTCAATCGTCATTGCATCACGGATTTTATCCATGGCATTCTTTTCGATTTGACGTACGCGCTCCGCAGAGATGGAATAGACCGCTGCCAATTCATGCAAGGTAGATTTTTGCTCGGTCAGCCAACGTTGTTCAACGATATCACGAGAGCGGTCATCTAAGGTATCCATCGCTGCTATCAGCGCTGAGGAGTTATTCTCTTCCCAGTCAGACTCTTCTACCATCTCAGCCGGATCATAACCGTCTTCTAAAAATAGCTGTGGTGCATAGCGCCCGTCATCATCGTCGCTAGATTGCGTCTCAAATGAGGCGTCATAAGAAGTCAAACGCGACTCCATTTCTAACACTTGTTTACGAGTGACATTGAGATCGTTGGCGATGGCATCTGCCTCTTCCAACGTCAGCTGATTATTGGTCTTTTTTAAGCTGCGTAAATTAAAGAATAATTTACGATGCGCCTTGGTAGTAGCTACTTTCACAATGCGCCAGTTACGAATGACAAACTCATGAATCTCAGCTTTGATCCAATGCACCGCAAAAGAGACTAAACGCACACCTTTATTTGGGTCAAAGCGTTTAACGGCTTTCATTAATCCCAAGTTACCTTCTTGGATAAGATCCGCTTGTGGCAACCCATAACCTGAGTAACTGCGAGCAATGTGAATCACAAAACGCAGATGCGACATGACCAGCAAGCGCGCCGCTTCAACGTCGCCTTCATCGTAATAGCGATGCGCAAGCTCTTGCTCTTGAGTCGGTGTCAAAATCGGAATTTGATGCACAGTGTTGATATACGCGCCTAAATTTACCCCTGGTGTAGATAAATGAGTCGGCATCGCTGGCACCAAATCACGCGTACTCGTTTCCTCAAGTGCACTGGCATCATAAGGGGGACGCTGTGCAGCTGCTTTTAGAGCAGCCTCACGTGCCGCGTTCTTTTCAGTCGCGGGAGGTTTGCTATTATTTACGTCATTCTGTTGACTGTCACTATTTTTCGCAGTCGTCGCCGATTTAGTAGCCATATTCTTGACCTTGATTAACATTGAATAAATAAGCAAAGTTATAGATAGAAGTTGTTATGGTCTTAATTGTAAAGGATAGCGCTAGTTAGTTGCTATCGGTTTTGGTAATGATGAAGTGAAATATTGTATCGAAAAACTTTGCAGAGGCAGGGTTAACATATAAATCAGCCGTCGCTTGGTTAACGACTAGTAACAATGTGTTGGCAGTGTCTGTTTGCTTGGTCTGTTGGCAAAATGCAGTAATGTCTGCCTTGGAGTTAGGGTCTGTGGCGACCACATATAATGATTCGCCACTCGCAATATCACGTAAGGCTACTTTGGTCTTTAATAAGGGCATGGGGCAAGCAAGTCCACGTCCATCAACCATCTTCTTGAGGATAAGCACCGAGCTACCTTCTACATCCGTTTCCTTCATCTCATAATCGCTTACTGTCACCTCTTCAATACAGTCACTCGGTAACAAACTCAGTAAGGAAGCGATGGTATCCTGCTCGGCATCAGACAAGCGCTCAGCTAAATTAATATGATAAGGGGCACGCGCACCAGTAGACGAGACGCTATCACTAGGCATAAATCAAAACCTTTAACACTTGAATGTTTATGTAGACGGATAAAATTGGGACAGCATGAAGCTGATCTCATAGCCAACTATTATACCAAAGTGAGACTCAGTAATTGTAGTTGATTCTATTACAGTATGTGTTAGAGAATGGCATCGTTAAGTGAGCAATATCGATTAGCTATGTTGCACAAAAGTGACACCCGTCTAGATATTAGTAGCCACAGTCACACTAGAATTGACGTCACGATGACAAGCTCGTATAGTCGAAATGAATAACGTCAAACGCGCAACACACCCTAACGTATCGATTTTATTTTGAACTAACTATATGACCGCATTTTAGTATGCGGATGAACTCATTTAATATAATTTTTCCGATAGTATAGGATGCGCACTTGAACTATTTTAATCGCTCTGTGGTCATTGACTCTTCCGTACATACTGTCTCAGACAGTCATAGAGTCGGTGGATGTTCACTATACAATAAGAATAAGCTAAGTTACTCAGGACTATTTGCGCTGGTAGTTTTGGCGAGTACCTTAAACAATCATAGTTATGCAGCCTTATCAACACCCTCATCCAATCCAATGTATGACTCATGGCAATCTCCTGTTAGCGAAGAATTAGAGCTGCCAAACTTACAAGGGCAGGGGCTTAGTTTTGCTGATCAGTACCGAAACAAGCTTATCGGAGAGTGGTCGCTACAGAATATCAATGGTCGCGTCAGTATGGAGCACGATCCTTGGATTCAAGAAACCCTAAAAAATATGACATGGCGACTCAATGCTCAAGCACGGCAGCAAGCGCCATTAGCATTGGTTGTGATTGATAATCCCAATATCAATGCCTTTGCAGCACCAGGAGGCGTGATCGGTATCAATACTGGTACGGTAATGGCTGCAAACAGTATGGATGAGTTATCAAGCGTCATTGCCCATGAGGTTGCGCACGTTAGCCAACGTCACTATGAGAGCGGAGTGGATGAACGCAAAAAAGCGCTACTACTACAAATAGGTGGCATTTTGGCAGCGATTGCCGCAGCTGCAGTTGACGGTGATGCGGCAGCGGCCGTTATGATGGGTAGTCAGACCGCATCAATGAACAGTAGCATGTCCTTTAGTCGTAGCAATGAGCGTGATGCTGATCGGGTCGGTATGCAGATTATGAATCAAGCGGGCTACGACCCACGAGCAATGCCACGATTCTTTGCGACCATGAATCAACAGAGCCAACTCAATCAAGTCGAAAATCGCTTTTTACCTAGTTTTGTACTCTCGCATCCTTTGAGCAACGAGCGTTTAAGTGATTCGCAAAGCCGTGCTCAACGTTATCCCACGTTATCGCTGACGCAACAGCAGCGTCATCAAGCGCTGTTTGATTTACTCTATTGGCGCGTAAAAATTATGGGCAAACACGCCTCAGAGATGGCGTTAACGACGGCAGCAAAGAACAGCAAAGGTGCGAAGTTAGCGCTAATGCACTGGTATACCGAGCAGCAACGTTTTGATGATGCAAATAAACTTATGGCTGAATTCAATGCCTTGCCTGATGCGCAGCGACAAGTGCTAGAGCCACTATTATCCATTACTCGTAGCCAAACATTGGGTGAACAAAACAAATGGCAACAAGCTGTTGAAGTACTAGAAGCTCAGCAGCGCCTTTATCCTGAGCGTCGTGATTTGCGCTTGTATTTGGCAGAAGCGTTGACCAATAATAATCAACCGACCCAAGCACAAGCTTTACTAAAGCCACTGACTCTACAGCAACCAAGCGATCGTTATGCGTGGCAAAGCCTGCAACTGGCTAATGAAAAAATAGCCAAGACTGCAACATCACCGCAGCTTGCGAGCATTGCTACTATCAATGCGCTACGCTATCGCAGTCACGATCAGCTTTGGAACGGGCGCTACGATAGTGCGCTGACATCACTGACTCAAGCTCAGCAACTGACCGAAAAGATGCAACTGACCGCGCAAGCCAGTAGTGCTCGTTCCTTATTAGCAAATATTAACCAAGAGCTTAAAGACGTAAAAACCGCTAAAGACTATAAGCCTTAAGCGGTTAGTATTGCAGTGCAAGTATCCAATAAGCGTTGCTAGTTATAACAACGTTTAACCTTGTAAGGCATCTTTGACTAGTTTTGAGATCAGCGCTGGATCAGCGCGACCTGCCGTTTTGTTTTTGAGTACACCCATCACATTACCCATGTCACGCATTGACGTGGCACCTTGCTCAGCAATTTCTGCATTCACAAGAGTGGCAAGTTCAGTATCGTCCATTTGCTTGGGCATAAACTCATTGATAATATCAATCTCGAACTGCTCTTTAGTTGCCAAATCGTCACGATTATTTTCAGTAAAAATAGTCAGCGACTCATGGCGCTGCTTGAGCTGTTTTTGTAAGACTTCTAAGACATCGGCATCATTCAGCTCTATTCTACGATCAATTTCAATCTGTTTGATAACTGACTGTACATTACGTAGAACTTTGACACGCTCAATTTCGCGGGCTTTCATGGACTTTATTATATTGTCTGCTAGGTTTTGTTTAAGTTGGCTCATGACCGTTATTATCCCTTATATTTTTAAAAAAATACTGTTAAAAAAATACGAATGACATATTGAGAATAATGTAATGTATAAAAATTTGTAGAATAAAAAACGCCACTGATATCAATGGATAGCAGCGGCGTTAGTATAAAACTTGTAGTACTAATTTAACTTGTCGTACTCATTCAAAGGCTACTTATATAAACAGCGATTAGTACATACGCGTAGTGCGAATGGTCTCGCGTTGCAATTTCTTATTATAACGCTTAACAGCAGCAGCTTTTTTACGCTTACGCTCTTGCGTTGGTTTTTCATAAAACTCACGTTTGCGCACGTCTGATAAGACACCCGCTTTTTCACAAGCACGCTTAAAACGGCGAATAGCGATATCAACTGGTTCGTTTTCTTTAACCTTAACTGCAGGCATGAAGACTCCTTAATAGGATGAGATATAGAGGCATTAGTTTGGCTGTGTATTAGTATTTAGCCGCAATATCTCAAGATTGCAGACATCAGCTCAAACTAGGATAATCTTGCGCAATAGCACAAGGGTGGGTATTTTAATTAAAAATACTAATAAAGTCAAAGCCTTTAACATATATATGCTACAAAAGCCGCATAAGATCCTTACTGTGTATAACGATTTATACTCACTTTATGCTATTATGATTTTAGGCTGACGGTAGCTACTTTTATGTCAATTTTATCGAGGATGTTGGGATGAGAACAGCAGTATTAAAATCAAGGTCAAAAAAGTCACTCAACAAAGCGCTACTGACCACGCTAGTGATTGCCCTTGGCGTTAGCGTTAGTGCTTGTAGTGGTGGGTCTGACGAAGTTTTAGCCATCGATCGTGTTGAACAAGCCGCTGATATTGCGCGCCAAAATGCGCCAGAAGCAGAAGATATGAAGTTTCCAGAAACCGCGCCAGTGGTAATGGCTGCAGCAACTCCTGCTGCTGATATGCCTGCTACTGATATGCCTGCTACTGATATGGCAGCAACAGCAGAAGTCGCACCAGCAGAAGCAGCTAGTGGCACGGCAGATCTTGCGGTTGATGTAGGTGCTCAACTTTATGCAAAGCAGTGTACGGCTTGTCACTCTGTTGGTCTATTAGGATCACCGAAGTTTGGTGATGCAGCAGCTTGGGCACCGCGTATTGCCAAAGGTAAAGAAACCTTATATTTGCATGCTGCAAAAGGCTTTAATCAGATGAATGCGCAGGTAAATGCCGAAGTGACTGAAGATCAAGTTCACGCTGCGGTTGACTATATGGTAGCTGCTGCGAGCTAAAAAATGGACATGGTTCAGCTACGATAATGCTTTCAAATTACTGACAGGTAGCACTATTATCAATGATAACTTAACTGTAGCGTTCACTAACAGAGTAGACAATATGAATAGTCAGCTTGCAAAATATGTACTAAAATCAGCAATGACGTTATTAAGTCTCAGCATACTGTTAGCAACTAGCGCTTGTAGTGATAATAGCAAAGTTGAGGCCGTTAGCGATCCAACTGCCGTCAGCGAAGCGGAGGCTACAGCGGTAGAAGAGCCTGAGGTAGTAGAATCTGTCGAAGCAACGGCTGCTACAACAGATATGCCTGTAGCAACAGATGATGTCGTTACTACAAAAGCAGATACTAGCAATGTTGTTGAACCCGAACTATTGGCTGTGGATGCTGGTGCCAAGCTTTATGAGTCGAACTGCAAAGTCTGTCATGCTAATGGTTTATTAAATGCACCAAAGTATGGAGATAAAGCGGCGTGGAGTACGCGTATAACGAAAGACAAAGAAACACTATATATGCATTCAGCTCAAGGTTTTAACAAAATGCCAGCGCAAGCGGTAAACGGGATAACTGAAGCGCAAGTAAAAGCGTCTGTCGACTATATGTTAGTAGCCGTTAGCTGATATCAGCGCATAGCTATTGAAATTTGTTAAACTAACCGTCATTGTAAATCGCGATGACGGTTTTTTAATGAGCACAACCAGTCGCTTTTGCGATATGAACGATACAAAGGCAATAGTATGAAAGTATTAGGACTTGAGACCTCTTGTGATGAGACCGGTTTGGCTATTTTTGATAGTGAGCAGATAGAGAGTAGCAACCAAGGTTTGCTCGGACAAGTGCTATATTCGCAAATAGAGCTGCATGCGCTCTACGGTGGCGTGGTGCCTGAACTTGCCAGTCGCGATCATATTCGTAAGTTAGTCCCGCTGTTTCACGAATTACTAGCTCAATGCAGTATCAGCAAAAACGATATCGATGCGATTGCCTATACTAAAGGACCAGGACTCATTGGTGCGTTGATGACGGGTGCATTATTTGGACGTAGCTTAGCTTATGGATTGGATATTCCAGCGATTGGTATTCATCATATGGAAGGCCATTTATTAGCGCCGTTGATGGGCGCTAATCCGCCAGCCTTTCCTTTTGTTTCGCTATTAGTATCGGGTGGTCATACGCTATTGATTGCGGCTCATGGTATTGGGGAATATGAGATATTGGGTGAATCAATAGACGATGCAGCGGGTGAATGCTTTGACAAAGCAGCAAAAATGCTAGGTCTAGCGTATCCGGGTGGACCCAACATTGCTAAACTTGCTGAAACAGGCAATCCAGCCGCTTATAATCTACCACGCCCAATGCTCCATCGCGGTTTAGACTTCTCGTTTAGTGGAATGAAGACAGCGGTACATAATCTGATTAAAGATACCCCTTATTCGGGAAGTGGCTCTGACGGTGATCCACAAGTCCGCGCTGATATTGCGGCGAGCTTTCAACATGCGATGGTTGATACACTGGTCAAAAAGTGCATCAAGGCGCTCAAGCAAGCAGATATGAGTAGATTAGTGATTGCTGGTGGTGTTAGTGCCAACAGCCATCTGCGTAATACTTTAGAGACTGAATTAGCCAAAATAGGCGCGACTGTCCATTATGCGCCGCCAGCTTTATGTACTGACAACGGCGCGATGATCGCTTATGCGGGTTTCC
>JBBSUA010000007.1:0-16668 GCA_038235315.1 Pseudomonadales bacterium
AGCACGCGAATATGGTCCGTAACGCTCGACTTCTGCACGTAGTGGACGTACCATTTGCGTATGGCAGACGTGACACCCTTCACGAATATAGATGTCACGACCTTCAAACTCAAGTGCTGTCCAAGGCTCCATAGAGGGTAGTGGAGCATTCACACCACCATCTTCAGGACCTTTGTTATCATATATCAAGGGTACGATTTCAACTAATGTTGCAAAGCTAATAGCGATAACGATACCAATGACCAACAAGCCTGTATTTTTTTCAATAATCTCATGCGGTGTACCAGCCATGATCGTTCCTTATACGTTAGCTGTCGAGATTTTATCGACACTAGGTTCATGATCAGTTGGATCAGCAATATCTACAGGTTTGCCTTCTGGCATTTTAATCGTACGATAGCAGTTGTAAGCCATCACGAACATACCTGATACATATAACAGACCACCAAAAGCACGACCCATATAGGGGTAATGTGAGAACTCAACCGTATCTACAAAACTATATACTAAAGTACCATCTGGATTAGTAGCCAGCCACATCATGCCTTGACCAATACCTGATATCCACATAGATACGATATAAAAGATAGTTCCCGCTGTTGCCAGCCAAAAATGCGTCGTAATTAAGCTGATAGAGTACATTTTTGGTTTATTATAAATACGTGGCAATAGTACATATAACGAACCAATCGTAATCATACCTACCCAGCCAAGTGCACCTGAATGTACATGACCTATTGTCCAATCCGTATTGTGTGATAAGGCGTTTACCGTCTTAATCGACATCATTGGACCTTCAAACGTCGACATTGCATAGAATGATAGAGCAACAATCATAAAACGAATAATCGGATCGGTACGCAGCTTATCCCAACTACCTGACAAGGTAAGTACACCATTAATCATACCGCCCCAAGAAGGTGCGAATAGGATAATAGAGAACACCATTGCTAATGATTGAGTCCAATCTGGTAGCGCTGAATAATGTAAATGGTGACCACCAGCCCACATATAAGAAGCAATCAATGCCCAAAAGTGAACGATAGACAGACGGTAAGAGTAGATAGGACGACCAATCTGTACGGGTACGAAGTAATACATCATTCCCAAGAAAGCTGCCGTTAGATAAAATCCTACCGCATTATGCCCGTACCACCACTGTACCATCGCGTCAGTTGCACCGCCAAATAATGAATACGATTTAAATGCACTAACAGGGATAGCCATGCTGTTTACAATATGTAGTAGTGCAATCGTGATAATAAAGGCAGCAAAGAACCAGTTAGCCACATAAATATGAGAGGTTTTACGTTTTATGAGCGTACCAAAAAATACAATGGCATAAGATATCCAAACCAAAGCGATCAAAATATCAATCGGCCATTCAAGTTCAGCGTATTCTTTAGTTGAAGTCAAACCTAGTGGTAAGGTAATCACGGCTGAGACGATAACCGCTTGCCAACCCCAGAAGGTAAACCATGCTAGGTAAGGCGCAAATAACCTCGTTTTACAGGTCCGCTGGACAATGTAGTAAGAGGTTGCAAATAGGGCACAGCCACCAAACGCAAAAATAACGGCATTGGTATGCAGTGGTCTTAAACGACTAAATGTTATCCATGGAATGTCAGCATTAAGAGCTGGCCAAACCAACTCTGAAGCAATGAACACACCAAGGCCCATGCCGACGATGCCCCAAACGATAGCCATGACAGTAAAAAATCTTATAATAGTGATTTCGTACTCACGGTCAACCGGGGCGACTGCTGTGTTTTGTAAACTCATTGGATGATTCCTTTACAGCCTGAATTATCAACAGTATCAACTAAATATCCGCACTCTCAATGCTATAGCAAAGTAATCTTGTAGCAGGGTAGGGATTGCGGTAAATGCTAGTGTCCGACTCATTATCGTAACATTATTAATTATCAGGATAAGCTTGACGCTCATTGATAGTAGGATTGTTAATAACGTTAAGATAATAAGAAAACATGCCGTCTTTGAAAACCAAATATTAGTTTGTATCTGATTGCTTGCATTGATATTCACCTAATCAAAATAACTGACAGTCAATTGTAGGGATATGTTAGCGGCGGCTGACAAAAAACATTTTTACGTAACGTTTAGTTAAAACTCTCGACTCTGTTTAAGGTATTGTAACGCAATATTGATAAAATATCATCAAACTCATACGCCAAAATACAAACTCTTTGGTAAATAATTTAACTGATAGCTTTTAATAATTACCCTACAAATCAGTCATGTATTTCATTATTTTATTAAAAATTACTCAATAAAGCGTGATAGCTTAATTGTAAACCGCTATCATAACAAAAAACGTTAACATATCAGTATGAATTGTAAGGGATTGAAGGGCTAATAACAACAACTGAACACACATAAAGTAATGTAAGCAGGAAAATTAGACCTAAAATTAGAAGGTTTTGTTACAATTTGGCAATTGTGACAGTTAATAGGTTTTACTTATCCTAAAGTCCACCCTTATAATGAGGTAAGGTGTTACATTTTTACAAAACCTTTAACCACAATCATTTTAACAATTTTGAATATTATTATGGGTGGGGCGTGCTCTATGGCGTGCCACCTACAGTATTCATCGAGGATAATAATATGGCCGTTTTTTTGACAGATGCATGGTTTGAGCAAGTTGAGACATTGGGTAATGAAGCAGGTGAGTTAAACTTACCCCCGGCATTAGCTAATATGGTTATCAATCTAAAAGTTTCTGATGGAGAACAAGATATTGATGCCAATTACGCAAATGGACTGTTACATCGTGGTGTGAATAGTGATGCTACGACTACGTTACTATTAGACCGTGATACATTGCAATCTATCGTCACTGATTTCGATATGAATGAAATCATGGGTGCGTTTATGGGTGGTAAAATTCGTGTTGAAGGCGATATGTCACAATTGATGGCGCTACAGAGTGCCCGTCCAAGTACTGAGCAAAAAGAATTGTTCAAAAGTATTAAATCAATGACAACAATGGCTTAACTCCTGTCCTATATCTTGACCCTTAGTTGAGATAGTATCCATAAAAGAAGCCCTTAATTAGAATTAAGGGCTTCTTTGTGTCATCACATTACAATCGAGTGAGTTGTCTAATTAGACTGAGTTTGCAGTTGTATCTTTGAGTTGTGAGCGTTTTGGTTTTCTTTGTATATGGCAGCTTGTAACCAAATGTTCGCTTGTACATAATTATTAACAGTGATGGATTGTGTACTTGCTGTTTTTAACGCGCCAATCCTTACAACGAAGGGGTCAGCATCTTGCTCGCGTAATATTACAACGTCGAATAAAATAATCGGCTTACCATTAAATACGGTTTCTTGCTTACCAAGCACTTGACCTTGACACCATGCTTCATCTTCTTGACCCAGAGTATCGCCAAATAGATAAGCGCACATATGACCTAGATTGATTTCTACGGGTTCCATTTGCTCGGTTGTGGTTGGCTGCCATTCTTTAATCTGTTCTTGGATATCTTTTGGGACTTGACCATTATTAGCAGCAACAATGTCATTGAAAGCACGGTGATAGCGGATGGTCTCGACGTCTTCCACCATAATGACTTCATCTTGCTCACTAATACTAATCTCATGTGCCCACGCACTAAGATTCACAAAGTAAGAAGTGCTCTGTTGATAAAGTTGACGATTCGCTGTGTAGAGTTGATCGAAAGCATAAATAATACTGCCATCAGCGGTGCGTAAGCGTAGCACTGCATCTTGTGTGTTCTCATTAACAATGACGCGCTCAATGCTACAGTTAAGACCATAAGGGCCGTTGACGCAGGGGTAAGCGTTAATAAAACACTCAGGCTTACCGTCTTTCATCGCCAGCACTTGGTTAATATGACAGGGTTGGTCTTCTGATAATAGCAGGCAGTTATCATTAGCGCTGACATTAGGATTGAGACCCTTAGGCATGGCCGCTTTTTCAATCATCTGTTGCAACCACTCCGGCACATCGTGACTCATATCGTCGGTTAAAATACGCCAATGATCAGCATGACCGGCAGTTTGCTCGTCAGTTAAAGTAACTTTTATAGGGGATTGAACGTTTTTGTATTGATAATTGATGGTCATAAATATACTCAAACTTAAATCAGCTATGTGGTTTGGATGCCAAGCGTTAGTTACTAATCTTTGTTGCTAACACAGTAAGTTAATCGCTAAATAATATATTATTTACAGGCTTATTATTATGCTATGTTTACGCAGCAGCATTAGCAAAGGCTTACCAAACCACAGTGATGGGTTAATGACAATTGTCCTTAGCATACAATATATAGGTATAGTCGCAAGTAATAGCAAGTGCCTCATAAAAAATAATAACAAAGCAAAGGTTTTTATTAGGTAATCACGGTAGTTTTATCTAATGATTGGCACATTCAAAGCTAATTGTGTCAAACTAGCCCCTTTTTTGACAACAGCAATGTTATGAATGACCAGCTTTTCTAAGAACATACTTAGGTATGAGCTCAATAACGATAATAGCTTTGGCTTTGTTATCTTCGTCACTGATGACGCAAGATAAGCTTGATAGGTTATATTACCCATTAACGTGCATAGATAGCTGCACATATAGATAAGATAAAGAGTTTGAATATGTTTCGTCCTTTAGCGTTATTTATCGGCTTACGTTACACTCGAGCAGAGCGCAGTAACCGCTTTATCTCGTTTATATCATTGATCTCAATGATAGGTCTGACTCTTGGGGTTGCAGTATTGATTACGGTATTATCCGTAATGAATGGCTTTGATCGTGAGCTAAAGACACGGATTTTGGGGATGGTACCGCAAGCAACAGTCATCTCAACCGAAGTTATTGGAGACTGGAAAGAGCTGGCTAATGATATCAAAAAAGATCCAGAGGTTGTGGCAGTTGCTCCGTTTATTCAGCTACAAGGCATGCTGACGTCAAATGGTCAAGTAGCAGGTATCATGGTTACGGGTGTTGACCCTGAATACGAAAAGAATGTCTCTATTATTAATGAGCATATGACTGAAGGTAGTATTGACACTCTAAAAAGCGGTGACTTTAGCATTGTGCTTGGTGAAGAGATGGTGCAATCATTAGGTTTACGTATCGGTGATAAGGTAACATTAGTACTACCAGAAGCATCGCCGTCACCCGCTGGTGTCATACCACGTTTTAAACGTTTTACATTGACAGGTATTTTTAGTATTAGCCCAGAAGTAGATAGCTTGATGGCATTTATTCCGATGAATGATGCTGCCAAACTACTGCGCTTGCCTGATGGCGCTCAAGGTATTCGTATGAAGCTAGCTGATATATTTACGGCACCGATAGCGGCACAAAAAGCTGCGGACATTGCACCAAATCAGCTTTATCCCAATGATTGGACACAAACCCATGGCAATCTATTTGGTGCGATTCAAATGGAAAAAGCGATGGTTGGGTTGCTTTTGTTTCTCATTATATTAGTCGCCGCATTCAATATTGTCTCAAGTTTAGTGATGCTAGTTACCGATAAAAAAGCAGATATTGCGATTTTAAAAACCTTTGGTGCCTCTCCACGTTTGATTACACAAATATTTATGGTGCAAGGCGTCGTCATTGGTTTTATTGGTACGATTGCAGGTACTATTTTGGGTATTATATTCGCGCTTACCGTCAGTGATATTTTAGGATTTATTAATCAAAGCTTTGGTCTTAATCTTTTTGATGCCTACTTTATCAACTATTTGCCATCACAGCTGCGTCTGGTCGATGTGGTACTCATTACTGGTGCTTCATTTATCTTGAGCTTTTTGGCCACTATTTATCCTGCACGTCGAGCTGCCAAGATTCAGCCTGCACAAACGCTGCGGTATGAGTAAACAGCTATTAATCCGTCGGTTATGGTTATACAAATAACAATAGATACAAATAATGAGGAAGCGCTATGTCTGCCATTTTAGAGGCGACCAACATCAATAAGATATATGATGAAGGCGCAGTACGTACACAGGTGCTGACAGGTTTGGATCTTTCTGTGAGTCCTGGCGAGCGTATCGCTATCGTTGGTACCAGCGGTTCGGGTAAGAGTACTTTGCTACATTTACTCGGCGGTCTCGATACGCCAACGAGCGGTGAAGTATGGTTGCATGGCAAGTGTCTAAACCATATGAATGAAACTGAACGTGGTGCGATGCGTAACCAGTATTTGGGTTTTATTTATCAATTTCACCATCTGTTGGCAGAGTTCACAGCGGTAGAGAATGTGGCCATGCCCCTATTAATGCGTCCAAAAGTATCGACGACAGAGGCTAAAGAACAAGCCATTGAGATTCTCAAAAATGTAGGATTAGAGCATCGTTTGGAGCATCGACCGGGTGAGCTGTCAGGAGGTGAGCGTCAGCGTGTTGCTATTGCTCGTGCTTTAGTTACTAAGCCCTCACTCATCTTAGCTGATGAGCCAACGGGCAACTTGGATTATGATAATGCACAGAGTGTATTTGGTATGCTTTCAGAGCTACAAAGCACTATGAAAACGGCACTACTTATGGTCACCCATGATAGAAACTTAGCAGCACTTGCTGATAGGCAATTGCTATTAAGAAATGGTCATTGGGAAAGTTATTAAGCAAATCCAAAGATAGCCAAATTAATCTGATTAAGCTATGAAATGTATGAATGTACAAGTATCTTAATCCAAAAGGAATAATATTATGAATGAAGATGTAGACGCGCTTGCCGCTTTTGGGAGTATTGAAGAAGGTGACAGCCCGTTAAAGCCATACATTGACCCAACATTATTTGATACGGTCGATCGACAGGCACAAATAGAGCTGCTAACACCTGCTTTTGATGCTATGACCTTGGCTGGTGCTGATTTTGATATAAAGGTTCAGGATAGCGCTACTGGCAAACGTTACACCTTATTTAAAGGCGAGGAAGTCATTAAGATACTTGAGATGGATAGTAGCTTTACTGATGACGTCCTCGATGCTATCAAAAATAACCAAGAAGATTGTTGATATGTGCACAATGAAAACAATCAGTTATCGCTATTTTCTATAGCAATATAAACGCTTTGTCTAAGATGACTTAAATAAATTATTGTACATAATTTATTTAAGTCATCTTTTTATGTAAGTCGCTTTACTGAATGTGAGCTTAGCGTTTGGGTGGCTTATTAGAGTGATCACGTGAGCGTTTTTGCCAGCTGGTAACCGTTTTATAACGCCAAATAGCCTTGAAAGCCAAACCGCAAATAATACTACTAACAATAGCCAATATAGTTAGCCCTACACAAAACGCGGTTATCGATACCATACCTTCATAAGTGACAAATGGGTTTGCGCCGTCAGATAATACCCACAAGCTAAAGTCCGTGATCATTCTACCGATGACTCTTAAGCTAATCATCGGTACATCAATAATTTTGGCACCAACATAATAACCTGCGTAAAACACAGGTAGGGTTGTGAGTGGGTTGGTGATCCAAGTCAAACCGAGAGCCATCGGTACGTTTGCACGAAAAATCAACGAACCGATAAGTGCTAATAGCATCTGCCCTGGTAACGGGAAAAATGCGCTGAGCACACCGATGTAGACTGCCTTATTCAAACTGTGACGATTAAAATGCCACAAACGCGGATCAGCCAGATGCGGCGCAAATAGCTTTAAGGTGCGACTTTCTAAGATTTTTTCTGGCGTGGGTAGCAGGCTTTTAAGACGTTTTTGGGACACGGATTTGCCTTAAATCATTAACTGTAGCGCACTTAATAACAATGATGAAGTGGCTAGCGTAAAACAGTGTTATCGATTAATGTGTTGGCAAAAAATCACTAGAAAAAACATAGGACAAGTAGCAGCAACCATAAATAGTTATAAAATATTTAATTAGTATAGGGTAATCTAAATAGAAATGCTATCATCGATATTTGTTGGATAAATTAGAATAAGAAGCCTTATAATTATTCATGAATGATAATATTTGGAATCTTATTTAAGCCATTGAACGAATAAGGAAGTCTCGTGTATTGGCTGATTGGTATCTCTATACTAACCGTTATGCTCGGCATATTGTCAGTGGCTATTAATGTATTATTGCCAAACAATGATTTGTTTTTGAGCATGGACAGTACTCTTTATGCGCCATTGTTACTGGTTATCATCACAATTCTATTAATATTTCTCAATCAGCCTAGAGCATTGTTTTGGGCGAGTGCTAGCAAAGTCTCCTCCAAACCCTATCATTCTATCCTTTACTTCATTATTCCTGCTGCTCGTTATCTATTACTCACCTTGTTAACCCTCATGCTGATTGGCGGTAGTGCGTTGCAAGTATTGAGTAGTCATCAGCAAGCAGAAAATACAAAAATATCTGCGTCCATGCGTGTGCAAGCTTTAGTTGCTATTGAAGGCGTTAGTGATAGTGTCTACGACTCTGCAACCAATAGTGGCTACCGGCAGATCGCTACTATTCAGTATTTATCACCACTGATTTCTGAACTAACGAATCAGGAGTTAGATGCAAAAGTACTATCCTATATTAAAAATAGCCAAAGCAAAAATAATGATGACATTATTGAGGGGGTTGAGTATCGAGTACTACTTAATGCTTATCCCAATCAATCTAGTAAAAGTATCTCATTAGCAGGGCTGAATGATTTGCAGCCGGGCGATCACTTACTAATGACCTTGGCTATCGAACCACTGGTCAACTCTCAAGATATTATCAATAATCCTACAGGCTTTGATAGTTATCGCTGGTTACGAGGCCGGCACATTGATGGCGTTGCTAATATTATCGCTATCAGCACGCCCATTGGCAATCTTACTAATTCATCAACGCCATTATCACCAACGTCAATCGACTCTGATACCTATTTTAAACGCCTACGGACGCATATTGATCAATGGCGCTGGCAATTGCGACAACGTTTTTATCAGGATTGGTCTACACAAACGATATCGCAGCAACAAGCCAATGCAGTAACACTTAGTTTATTGACGGGTGATCGCAGTTTGATTAATCGTGATACTAAGGATTTATATCAGTTGGCGGGCATCTCACATCTATTAGCGATATCTGGTACACACGTATTGTTTTTAGCGATCATGCTGGCAGGGTTGGCAGTATTATTATTCAATCGGATCTGCCCCTTAGTATATAAGTATGTTCCGCGCTGGCAGTTGCGTTGGTTAGTGATGATTAGCGCCGCTTTTGTTTATGCATTGTTTACAGGATTTGATGTACCTGCCGCGCGTACCGCATGGATGTTACTGGCAATTGGAATGGTAAGATTTACTTTATTACCAATTAGCACTATGCGCGTGCTGTTAGCATTGGCGGTGTTAATGGCATGGATTGATCCTTATGTGCTATGGCAAGCCGGATATTGGTTGTCCTTTGTCGCCGTGGCATTGCTACTGAAATATGATAATGCCTCACAAAATCAGGTTCAGTCGGCATTATCCAGTATGACTGCGCATCTGAATCAATATCAGCATTCTAAAAAAAGCATGCTTTATGCTAAAGTTTGGTCGCTATGTCAACGCGTCTTTAAATTGCAATGTTGGTTATTTATCGCATTGCTACCCATTACCTTATTACTGTTTGGTAAAACGTCGCTATGGGGGCTAGTGATTAACTTATTTGCTATCGGTTTATTTGGCTGGGTGATTGTGCCACTTAATCTGCTAGCAGGACTATTCTATCTAATAGTCCCGTCTATAGCGGATAGTTTATGGAGCGTAGTGAGTGCGATAGTCAGTCGTTTACATGAGCTAATAAGTTGGCTGACAGCGTTACCCGCCGCCTCAAATGCTTGGCTGTACACGTCGGTCAACATTGCTATTATACTGATAGCTGTGCTTATCATGCTACCGTGGTTGTTGCCACGCGGATTGATTAGTCGCCTGCTAGCACTGCCACCAGCCGCTCTATTAGCAATGACTTTGTATGCCAATCAACAAGGATTATTGTTGACGCCGACTTTATATATCTTGCCTACGGGTGATCGCTATTTAAGTGCCGCTATATTGCAATATCCTATCAAGGACAATAAGTTTGACCGCAACAACCAAAAAAACTCAGCCGATGGCAGTATTAACTGGCTATTTTTAGCCGATCATCGACCAAGTACCACACGCACTATGCCAAGCTCGCTAACAGCTGATAAATTATCTGCGATATTAGAGCAGCAGCTGCGGACGCTATCTATTAAGCATTTGGAAGGCATCGTTGTGCAGACCAGTGTCACCTCGTTAACTGATGTAGTATCTGTAGAGAAAAACGGTGCGGACATCACCTATGAATTACTGCCTGCGACCGTTGCACAGTTAACCCAACGCCTACCTACTAACCAATATTGGCAAGCAGGTCGTCATGAGCGCTGGTCGTCACGTCAGCAATTATATTCGACAGCGATAAACGCTAACGATAATCCTAAATCTACAATTAGTGCTCAGGATTGCGTACAAGGCAAAACTTGGCAATCAGCAAATGATGATTTATCTTTGCAAGCTATAACAGGTTGGAGCAAAATAGAGGATAGTAGCGTTTGGGATTGTACGGTAGCCATTGATAGTACAAGTCCCATTCGAGTGCTGCAATATAATGCTGCTAATCCGCTACAGTCGCTGCCATTAATTGAGCAAGCCTCAGTAAGCACTGTAGGTATCTCAGGACAACCACAGCCTAATCAGCAAAAAAAGCCACTTCCGTCACGACTTATACTTGATGCGGCCACTCATCAACGTGTCTGGCAACTGTGGTCACTTTTGTGCTCAGCTCAGCCATTCGCTATTGATTTAGACACTGGCAAACCAATAACGTGGCTGAGTCATAGTGCCTCGCAAGTGTCATCCGATGTGCTAAGTAAGCAAAAGGCAAGTACAGTGCTCACGTACGATAGCAAGCCTTTGGACGTCGCGTTAATGCTCGTTGATGCGCCTTGACATAATGGTGGCACTGTAAAGTCGGCACTGTAAAAATGCGGTTAGATAATGACAATGTTGGAAGTTAATATTACAAACCACTATAAGCGAAGGTGTAATAACTCGATATTTCACGGTTTCACTATTGAACCAAGACTAAAATACCACCATACTTAGTAACCTATTGATACGCTTGTATCAAATACTCGTTTTATACCGTTTCTGACTTAGGAAGTTATATGCCCAACTGGCCACCAGACCCTAATAAAAGCTCTAATAACTCAGCAGATCAGCCAACACCTCAGCAGCAGCTAGCTCCGAATCAGCCGAGTGGACAAGAATGGCGCCTTATTGAAAAAACCCTATTAGCCAGTGTGGAAGAACAGCGCCGTTCAAGGCGTTGGGGTATCTTTTTTAAACTCCTCACCTTTGGTTATATCCTATTAATATTCCTAACTATCGGTCGTGGGTGTAGTAGCAAAGCGCCAACGGGACTCGACGGAATTGATACCAGCCAACCGCATCTAGCCGTCGTTGAGCTACAGGGTACGATTAGCAATGGTGACGTTGCTAATGCTTATGATGTCAATAAAGCGTTAACTCGTGCGTTTGAAAACAGTAATTCAAAAGCGGTGGCGTTAGATATTAATTCACCCGGTGGTTCGCCAGTACAATCTGATGAAATTTGGCAAACCATGATTGATTTGCGCAAACAGTATCCTGATAAAAAGCTCTATGCGGTTATCGGTGATATTGGTGCTTCTGGTGCCTATTATATCGCTTCAGCTGCTGATGAGATTTATGTTAATCCGTCAAGTTTAGTAGGTTCTATTGGTGTCATAATGCCAAGCTACAATATCAAAGGATTGATGGATAAAGTGGGCGTAGAAGACCGAACGATTACTGCTGGTGAGTATAAAGATATTTTGAGCTTGACTCGTCCATTAACTGATTATGAAGAAAAGCACGTCGAAAACGTACTCGCAAATACGCACAAGCACTTTATTAATGCGGTCAAACAGGGTCGTGGTAAGCGTCTCAAAAATCCAGAAGAAAATAAGCTATTTACAGGTTTATTTTGGACTGGCGAGCAGTCAATTGCGTTAGGATTAGCAGATAAAACAGGCAGTATTGCGAGCTTAGAGAAAGAGCTTGATCTTGATAATATGGTGAACTATACGCCGATGGATCCGTTCCAATCGCTTATGGATCGTTTCGCAATTAAGATGGGTGCAGGTATTGGCTCAAGTGTTAATCTTGACCTATTGCCGCAAGAAGAGGGCAATGCACAGATGCGTTAATTTTTATATTAACTTAGCATCTACTATTAAGGCTGAGCGATTGTATATGCTCAGCCTTAATGCATTAACCTGCTCTAATATACGTTAACGAACACAGTGTGAATCATAGAGAATCTACCATGACTGAGATAAATTCGCAGACCTTTGCGCAGCTACCACGATCCAAAAAAACCCAAAAACCAGTTATTCACTTTGCTCATGCCAATGGCATGCCAAGCGCAGTTTATAAACCATTTTTTGAGAAGCTGTCCGAGTTCTTTACCATTGAGTATATTCCAATGTTAGGTGTTGATCCTGATTATCCCGTTGATGACCATTGGCGCAGCCTAACGCAACATATTATTGATAGTGTGGCGCATACCTGCGAATATCACGGTGTCAGTCAAGTGGTTGCAGTGGGTCATTCATTAGGCGGTATGTGTACCTTGCAGGCATTGTACCGTGCGCCTAAACATTTTGCTCAAGCAGTGTTATTAGATCCACCTTGGATTTATGGTAAAGTCAGTCTATTTTGGCATTTAGCAAAAAATGCTGACAGGTTACCATTGATGAATAACTACTTAATGGACAAATTGTCACCAGCAGGAGTATCTAAGCATCGCCGTGACGTTTGGGATAGTCGTGAAGACGCTTATGACAAAATGCGTAATAAAGGCTTTTTTAAGCATTTTGATGAACGCAGCTTTCAAGGTTATATCGAGCATGGGTTACATGAGCGCGCTGACGGTAAGATGACTTTAGCGATTCCTAAATCCAGCGAAGTCGCCGTTTTTCGTACCAATCCCTCTTGGTATTGGCTGGCACCAAATCGCGCGCCAAAACCCCCAGTGACTTTAATTATTGGTGAAGACAGTGTGTTCTTAAAACAGCGATTCCCACAGCAAATCAAATCGCGTTTGGGAATCAACTTTGAGACGCACAAAGGAGGTCATATGTTCCCGCTTGAGCATCCAGATTCGGTAGCAATACAAGTATTAACATTGATCGAGCAACAACTTCCTTGCTAAAAAATTAACTTGCAGAGTGCTATTCAAATATGGCGAACTCCAACATGCGTCACGACGAAGCGTTAAACACAAAGCCTGAGACTGGGTCTTTATTTTCGAGATTTGAGACAGTAGTGCTTATTATAGGCATGGTAATAGCGTTTTTTTTCAGTCAGCTGGTAGGTATTTATGTTGCAGGCAAGCTGTTTTTATCCGCTAATAAACACTTAAGTGTTGGAGATATATTCTACTTAGGCAGTAGTAACGGCACGGTTGTTAGCGTCTCTATTATTATTAGCTGCCTACTATTAACAGCTATCAGCATACTGATTATTCGGCTGAAAGGAGGCGAGGTTCGAAAGTATTTAGCAATTAGACCGTTCTCATTAGCGACAGGTATAGCAATGCTTGGGGTATTGCTGCTATTTATGATCGGTAGTCAAGCGTTGACTTATTGGCTAGATAAAGCCCCATCAGCTTTCGTTGATCCGTTGTATCAGTCAGTAAGCTCAGTATGGCTACTGGTAGTTGCTATAGTAGTCGTCGCGCCATTATATGAAGAGTTAGTGTTTCGAGGTTTACTGTGGTCAGCCATCACTGAGCAGTTTACACAGCAAGGCTCAAGAGTGAGCGGTGCCGTGATAGCCAGTGTGATAACCAGCCTTATTTTTGCCGTCATTCATTTGCAGTATGGTATTTATGAAGTGAGCACGGTCACAGTGCTGGCACTGATATTTTGTTATGCACGCGTCAAGTCAGGATCGTTATTATTACCTATTATCTTGCATATTATTAATAATGGTGCGGCAATGTGGTTATATTTATCACAAGTAAATTGAGTATAGTCCGTCTTAAATGAATAAGGTACAAATTTTCCTTGCTTGCTGCTCTGCTTTTCCGCTTAATAATATTTTTAGCTTAAACAGCACTTTTACCTTAAAAAATATCAAGCATCAGGGTTTAACTGTAATACTTCGTCTGCTGCTTTTTTAATATCATCAATGGTCAAACTAGGTTTACCACTCAATGCTTGTCGCCATTTGCGCGCGCCACTCAGCCCTTGAAACAGTCCCAAATAATGACGCGCCATCGTCGATAGTGGTTCGCCTTGAGCGATTTGCTCATGTAGATGCGGATATAGCTTGGCTAAAATATCTGAGCGCTTAGGCACTGGCTCATTCCACAATACATTGGCTTCTGCCAATAGATAAGGATTATGGTAAAAAGCCCGTCCAATCATGACCCCATCAATATGCTGTAAATGGTGTTTGATATCTTCTATAGTTTCGATACCGCCATTAATTTCAATGGTAAGTTCAGGAAATTCTTGTTTCAATCTATACACGTCATCGTAACGTAATGGTGGAATCTCACGATTTTGTTTAGGACTAAGACCTTGTAGCCAAGCGGTACGTGCATGCACGATAAAGTGTTTACAACCCGCGTCGGCAACAGTCTGAACGAATTGCGACATAAATTCATAACTATCAAAGTCATCAATACCGATTCGGTGTTTCACCGTCACCGGAATATCCACTGCTGCTTGCATATCCTTGACTAACTCAGCGACAATATGAGGCTCTGCCATTAAACACGCGCCAATCTTATTATGTTGGACGCGATCCGACGGACAGCCAACATTGATATTGACTTCATCATAGCCCCATTGTTGAGCAAACTCGCTACATTGAGTCATCTCATGAGGGTCTGCGCCACCAAGTTGTAATACAACAGGATGCTCGCTAGTATTGAAACGAAGGTGCCGTGCGCGATTGCCATGTAGCAGTGCACCAGTACTGATCATCTCGGTATATAGATAGACGTGTGGATTAAACAGCCGCGCAAAGTAGCGATAATCGGTCGTTGTCCAGTCTATCATCGGTGCAACGGATAGGCGCTTATTGGTCATATCAACCATCATTATTTACTGCCTTTATAACGTTATAAACGTGTGTTTTCTTACGGTGTGTGATTTCTTATTCTTGCGAAGTCACCAAATCTAAATGACGTGATCAATCTGCTTAAACTCAGGTAAATTATAAAAATATATCCCCATAATGACGCCAATAGCACCAATAAAAGCAATGTATAACGCTGGAGAGAAGCTCACGATCATGGTCGCGTAGCCCAGTCCAAATGGCAGTAACCCTCCTACAATGCCATACACAGTATTATAAGTTAAGGACAAACCCGTTGAGCGTACATTGGTTGGAAATAACTGTACAAGAATGGCTGGTATCATCCCTAGTATCCCTGCAAAGAAACCTAGCAGTGCATACATGATCAAAATATAATCGCCACCTGCTTGCAAATGATAATAAAACGCGAATATCTGTCCAATCAATAATACGGAGCCAATGGCTAGAATTTTGCCAAAATTCTCATAATTAGATATCAGTCCATAAAAGACACAACCAAAAATCATAAAGACGATGCCGAGGCTATGTGAGAACGCGAATAAATCATTGTCCAATGTAAAACGTAGCTCAATTAGATTAGGTAGTATCAAGGCAATAACCGTGGTAATACTAGCAAGAATTAAGGTAAGCATTAGACTGATGAATATCGATTGTTTACAGTTTTTAAATAGTAAACTGAAGGGCTTTTCAACATAACTATTAGGCTTTGATTCTTGCATCTCAATGAAAAAGGGTGATTCGTTAATGAATCGCCATGCCAGTAATGGTAAAAAACTCAGCACAGCTGCAACTACAAAAGGTATGCGCCAGCCATAGGTGATAAGTTGATCAGGCGTCATAGAATCAGCAAGCCATACAAAAAAGGCATTAGAAAATAGCACGCCAATAAAAAAACTGGCGGTGACATAGCCACAGCCAACGGATAAGTATTGTCTTGGCACGTGTTCAGCAACGAATATCCACGTCAGCGGTACAAAGACCCCAAATGTCATTCCCTGTATTAGACGTAATAAAATAAATAAAATAGGTGCCGCAAAGCCCCACTGAGCATAGGAGGGTAAAAATGCCATGCCAAGCATTGTTAGCGCAGTGATTAACAAGCTGATTAACATTATTGGCTTGCGACCTTTAATATCAGCATATTTACCGAAAAGGATACCACCAAGAGGTCGTGCTAAATAACCAATTGCAAATAGGGCAAGACCTTGTAATCTAGTAATAAGAGGATCAGCATTGGTCGGGAAAAAAACAACAGAAATAGTATCCGATATATATAAATAAATCAAAAAATCAAAAAATATGACAGCGCTGCTAAAACAGACAAACAATACCATGTTTCTGTCTTTAGAAGACATCAGCGCATGTTCAGAACGAGAAGGCATAATAAATCACCTGTCCATATATAAAGGTAGTTGTGCAGGTGGTCATCATCCAAATAACCATCCCTCATAAAAAAAGCAAGTCAGTATAAAATATAATGATTTATCGAACACATAAATGTTTCAAATAAAGACAGTTGAGGGGTATTTATGGCTTATTAAA
>JBBSUA010000008.1:0-16432 GCA_038235315.1 Pseudomonadales bacterium
AATGCCTGCCCGCCAGCTTTTTCAATATCAGCGACTATTGTTTCAGCAGCATCAGAGCTATTAAGATAATTGACGCAAACTTTTGCGCCCGCTGCTGCCATTTGCTGAGCGATTTGCGCGCCAAGTCCGCGACTAGCACCAGTGACGATGACGACTTTATCAGTGAGTAGCGCAGGAATAGTGGCTTGAATTTGACTCATTATAGTTATCCTTAAGTATAGTTATTTATAGCCTGTGCTTATAATCGATGATTTAAAATTCCACCAATCATAGCACGATTGATAGTTTCAAAATAAACCTACGACAATTGGATTAAGACACTTGCCCTTTAAATATTGCTAGATAGCAACCATAAAGAGATAAGTTTATCGATTTGCCTTGTCTTGGAGAGATATTTTGATTTTATTTTCTAATAACACAACGACCCGTATGATACCTAAGGTCTTAATGTGCGCCGCTATAGGGCTAGCGCTTACCAGTTGTAGTAAATCTGATGACGCAGCCGTTGATGCTGCGGCTACGAGCGATGTGACGCTTAATTTGTATAACTGGTCGGAGTATATGCCGCAAGAGATCCTTGATGGCTTTAAAAAAGAGACAGGCATCACGGTCAATTACACCACTTTTGACTCTAATGAAGCGATGGACGCCAAACTCAAATTGCTTGACGATTCGAGTCAGTATGATCTTGCTATTCCCTCGACTTATTATGTCGAAAAAATGGCCAAAGAAGGATTGCTACAAGAGCTTGATAAATCTAAATTAAGCAACTTTAAAAATTTGGACACCTCTTTTACCAATAAAAAAGTAGATCCTGATAACAAATACTCCATTCCGTATATGTGGGGCAGCACGGGCCTTGCTATCAATGGTGATGTATTTGATCCTGCGACAGTGAATAGCTGGAATGACTTATGGCGACCTGAATATAAAAATCAGGTCATGCTCATGAATGATATGCGCGAAGTGTTTGGTATGGCGCTATTGACCCTTGGCTACTCAGGCAATAGCAGCAATCCTGACGAGATTAAAGCGGCTTACGATAAGCTCACTACTCTCATGCCTAACGTTAAAACCTTTAATTCAGACGCCACACGCATTCCCTACATTGAGGGGGAAACCAACGTCGGGATGACATGGAATGGCGAAGCAGTCATGGCCAATGATGAAGGCTTGACCAGCTTAGTCTATAAATATCCAACTGAGGGTGCCATACTGTGGATGGACAATTTTGTCATCCCCAAAAATGCCAAAAATGTAGATGCGGCGCATAAATTTATCAACTATCTACTACAGCCTGAAAATGCAAAAATCGTTAGCGAAGAGATTGGTTATGCGTCACCAAACTTAGCTGCACGTAAGCTGATGACTGATGAGGTACGTAATAATCCAACCATCTATCCTAGTCAGGAAGTGTTATCAAAAGCTGAGTTTCAAGAAGATGTTGGCGATGAAGCACTACAAGTGTATCAACAGTATTGGGATAAGCTAAAAACGGGGCGTTAAACGTCAAGTCATGCAACCAAGAAATAGAAAAGAACGCTAATATTCATCTGTTAGCGTTTTTTATTGCTCAAAGATTTAGTTAAAATCTTATAAATGTAGATCAGTCTCGCGACCTTGCTCTTTGATTCGGCGCTGTTCGCGACGTTGATAACCGATTCCGGATGCCGCAAACCAGCGCGGCTTAGTGGTTTGTAATAAATCAATAAGCTGTTGCAGTTGAGATTGTAGCGTTTGGGTCAACCAAAAATACCCTTCCCACTCAAACCCCAAGTATTGTACGCTTTGGTATTCTGATACTCTGATACGGGTAAAAGGTCTAAATATCTCATCGCTCGGACTGCGTAAAACTGCTGCCATATGCTGCATAGCTTGAGTGAGCTCATGCTGGTAGTGCATCAGCAAAATATGATTATCATCATCAATCTCAATATTAGCCAAACGCGGAGCCGCGCTTAATAACAAATCAATGGTGCCAATAATATTACGATGGGTGCGCTGAATCGTCTCAAGCGTCTCTTTTTTGATTCCTGATTCACTAGCGGTAGCTGCAATATGTGGACGTACCGCTAATAGCCTTTTATTAATTTGTTGTAGCTCCATGACCAAGGCTTTATTGACAGGTATCACACCCGTTATAGAGACAGCTGACTTTAGTGGCTGAGTAGATTTGTCTACCTCGATATCAGTATCAGCATTAGTCTCATTATTTATATGATCCCCTACTCCAGCATAAAGCTTGCTACAAGCTTCCAGATTACTTGCCAGTAAAAATCGCCACATCAAAGTAGACTTCAGCGGTAAAATAAAAGTAGCCGCAACAGCAATACCTGTACCAAGTAAAATATTGAGCGCCCGATAGATACCATCTTGCGCGATATTAGTTTGGCTGGGGTTTGAGACTATCATCAACATAGTGATACCCGTCAGCAGACCGATATAACCCAGTTGCTTAACTGCCACATAACCAATAATGCCGCTAGCAACACCGATTAGTGCATAGTATAGCCACAGCCACGTCGCTACCTCTTGGCTTAGCCATAAAATAGCGAGTCCTACTACGATACCTAATAAAGTACCTAGAACCCGCTCTTTTGCCTTAGTATAGATTGCACCTTGATACTGCAATAAACCTAAGATAATAAATACCGTAATAGTCGTCCACTCACCATGTGGAAAAGCCGTCAACTTATTTATTAATAATGCGAGCACTACCGCAACGCCTAAGCGCGTGGCATGCAAAATGTCCGCATGCTGGTAGCGAGCGTAAGGCTCGATAATGGGAGCAGTAACACGTTGCCAAATAGTCAGTTTCACGCAAAGCTTCTCTTGTTTAGTGAAAAGGTTTAAATATCTAGCAAACCATAAGTACCAGTAGTACGTTATATATCGATCTTGATATTGATTGACTATAGCATAACGTAGTTATCAAATAATGAGTTGATAACTCCCAAAAAATAACGCCTTTTACCTAATGAAAGATAAAGAACGTTATTTTTAAAATGTTAGCGCTTATCAGACTGGCTGTTCTTAAAACAAAAACTACACTTCTAAATAATCTAAGATACCTTCAGCGGCTTCACGACCTTCCCAAATAGCGGTCACCACTAGGTCAGAGCCACGAACCATATCGCCACCAGCGAATATTTTAGGATTCTTAGTTTGGAATTTAAAAGTCTGCACTTCAGGCGCTAATACCAGTCCTGAGCTATTCATCGCTACTTGCTGACTGTCAAACCAATCCGCAGGGCTAGGACGGAAACCAAAAGCCATAATTACCGCATCGCAAGGTATGATTTCCTCTGAATTAGGAAGAGGTTCAGGACGTTGACGACCACGATTATCTGGCGCACCTAAATGCGTCGTGATTACCTTCACCGCATTCACCTTACCATTGAGACCGATGATTTCGGTTGGCTGGCGATTGAATAAAAACTCAACCCCTTCCTCGCGAGCATTGACCACTTCACGGCGTGAGCCCGGCATATTTTCTTCATCACGACGATAAGCGCAAACGACCTTTTCAGCGCCTTGACGAATGCTCGTACGATTACAGTCCATTGCTGTATCACCGCCGCCTAATACCACTACTTTTTTGCCTTTAAGATCGATATATTCTGTCGAATCTTTTTCCCAGCCATTACAGCGATTGACATTGGCAATCAAAAAATCAAGCGCATCGTGAACCCCTTCAAGCTCTTCACCAGCGAAACCACCACGCATATAAGTATAAGCACCCATACCCATGAAAACGGCATCGTACTCGCTCATTAACTCATCGATGCTGACGTCTTTGCCGATTTCGGTTTCAAGACGAAACTCCATACCCATACCTTCAAAGATGACACGACGATTACGCATGACGTCTTTTTCCATCTTAAATTCAGGAATACCAAAGGTGAGCAAGCCTCCTATCTCAGGACGTTTATCAAAGATAACGGGTTTGACGCCATTTCTAACTAAGATATCTGCACAACCTAGACCTGCTGGCCCTGCACCGATAATCGCAACTTTTTTGTCTGTCCAGACCACTTCGGACATATCGGGACGCCAGCCAAGTGCAAAAGCCGTATCGTTAATATATTTTTCGACATTGCCAATCGTTACCGCGCCAAAACCATCGTTAAGCGTACAAGCGCCCTCACACAACCGATCTTGTGGACAAACACGTCCGCATACCTCAGGCAAAGTATTAGTACGGTGACATAATTCGGCTGCCTGAAAGATCTGTCCTTCGGTAGCCATTTTAAGCCAATTAGGAATGTAATTATGTACCGGACATTTCCATTCACAATATGGATTGCCACATTCAAGACAGCGATGTGATTGCTGAGCGACTGACTCACTTTCAAGCGGCGTATAAATCTCTACGAACTCAGTAGCACGAGTCACCACATCTTTTTTGAGTGGCTCGAGCCTTGGTACATCTAAGAACTGAAAACTATTTTCTAAGCGTTTTGCCATAATAAAGATCTCTTCTATAGTGGGTAGTGGGTGGCATCAAGGACAATATTCATCAATACATTCCTATCGCTCTAGATGCCAAATAACCACTTACCTGCTTAAAACATTCGAGCATTAAACATTAAAATTCAAGCGCTAAACGCTGGGTTTATATAAAACCTTTAGCTGACCCCTTTATTGTGGATCTGCCATTGTGGTTTTAAGTAAGTTTACGATACTTGCCGCTTTAGGCTTGACCAAATAAAACTTACGCACATAATGCTCAAAGTCAGCCAAGATAGTTTGACCCCATGCACTGCGCGTCTTGTTTACATGATTTTCGATCACTTGATGCAAGTGAATACGATGTGCTTCAGTCTGCTCACTTGAGATACGATTAAGATCGATCAGCTCATGGTTACAGCGATCAAAGAAATCACCTTCCATATCGAGCACATAAGCGAAGCCACCGGTCATGCCTGCACCGAAGTTCAGACCCGTACGTCCTAGCACCGTAATAATACCGCCAGTCATATATTCACAGCAATGATCGCCTGTCGCTTCAATGACGGCATGCGCACCTGAGTTACGTACACCGAAGCGCTCACCTGCAGTACCCGCTGCGTAGAGCTTGCCACCAGTAGCACCATATAGACAAGTGTTACCAATAATAGCGGTATCTTGAGCGACGAAACTAGAGTCCTTAGGAGGATAAATGACAATCTCGCCACCTGCCATACCTTTGCCAACATAGTCATTAGCATCACCTTCGAGCTCAATGTTTAAGCCGCCAGCATTCCAAACACCCAGACTCTGTCCTGCAGTACCCGTCAGATGCAGCTTAATCGGCATGTCACTCATGCCTAGATTGCCCCATAATTGCGCAATCTCACCGGATATACGTGCGCCAATAGAGCGATCACAGTTGCCGACATAGTAGCTATAATCACCGCCCAGTCCTTTACGAATATTAAGTAACATATCGCTAATCATTTGCTCAGCAAGCAACCCTTTATCAAACGGCTCATTACGTGCTACTTGGCAAGTCTGCGGAGCACCTTCGCTAGCAGGATGACTAAACAGTAACGGGGTTAAATCAAGATGACGCTGCTTATCAGTATTACCTTCTAATATCTCAAGCAAATCAGTACGACCGACCAACTCTTCCATGCTACGTACGCCAAGAGCTGCCAGCCATTCACGGGTTTCGGTCGCGACAAACTTAAAGAAGTTAATCAGCATTTCAGCTTCGCCGATGAAATGCTCATCGCGTAGCTCGGATTTTTGCGTAGCAACCCCTGTTGGACAATTATTGAGATGACAAATGCGCAAGTATTTACAACCAACTGCAATCATTGGCGTAGTACCAAAGCCAAAGCTTTCTGCACCAAGGATAGCGGCTTTAACCACATCAAGACCAGTCTTGAGGCCACCATCAGTCTGGATACGTACTTTATGACGTAGACCATTGACCCGTAACGACTGATGCGTCTCAGCCAATCCTAGCTCCCACGGCGAGCCTGCGTGATGGATAGACGACAGTGGTGAGGCAGCCGTACCGCCATCATATCCTGAAATAGTAATCAAATCAGCATAGGCTTTTGCTACGCCTGTGGCAATGGTGCCAACACCCGGACGCGAGACCAATTTTACAGATACCAAGGCATCAGGATTGACCTGTTTAAGATCAAAAATCAACTGGGCTAAATCTTCGATAGAATAAATATCGTGATGCGGTGGTGGTGAAATCAGAGTCACTCCGGGTACAGAATAACGCAAGCGGGCAATCAAAGCATTGACCTTACCGCCTGGCAGCTGACCACCCTCACCAGGTTTTGCGCCTTGAGCGACTTTAATCTGCATTACCTCTGCAGAACGCAGATAAGCAGGCGTGACGCCGAAGCGACCCGAAGCGACTTGCTTGATTTTTGAATTACGCAGAGTGCCATAACGTACTGGATCTTCACCACCCTCACCTGAGTTTGAGCGTCCACCGATAGTATTCATCGCCATCGCGATCGACTCATGCGCTTCAGGTGACAACGCGCCAAGCGACATACCAGCAGAGTCAAAGCGCGCTAAGATATTAGTCATATCTTCGACGTCATCGACGTCAATACTGTTGTCAGTCTTGAGTTGCAATAGATCACGTAAAGTTGCAACCGGACGACTATTGACCAAATCGGCATAGCGACGATAATTATCGTAGTTACCCGTGCGTACTGCGGTATGTAGGCTATTAATGACGTCAGGATTAAAGGCGTGATATTCCTTGTTAAATACAAACTTGAGCAGACCGCCTTGATCGAGTGGCGCACGACGCTTAAAAGCATTGGCAGCCAACTGTGCTTGATCGGCAGCAAGATCTTCAAAAGTTGCCCCTTTAATGCGGCTTTGAACGCCTTTGAAGCACAAATCAACCACTGGCTCAGAGAGTCCAACCGCTTCAAACAGCTGTGCACCGCGATAAGAGACAATGGTTGAGATACCCATTTTTGATAGTATTTTTAACAACCCTTTATCTAAACCTTTACGAAAATTAACTCGTGCTTGAATCGGATCGCCTAATAGCTCGCCAGTAGCGACTAAGTCATCAATAACGTCATAAGCTAAGTAAGGATAAACACAAGTTGCGCCAAAGCCAATCAATACGGCTACTTGATGCGAATCTCGTGCCAATCCAGTCTCAATAATTAAATTGGCATCAGTACGAATACCTTGCGCAATCAAATAATGATGAACTGCGCCCGTGACCATAATGGCATTGGCAGGTACTTTATCGACGTGAATGTCTTTATCGGACAATACAACTAACGTCTGACCCGCTCGAATAGCATCAGCTACTTGCTCACAGATAGCTTCAATCGCTGTAGATAATGCTTCATGACGATCATAGTTTAAATCAATTCGAGCAATTCGAAATGCGGGATCATCCAAAGCTTCAATCTGCTGCATTTTACTGGCAGACAATACTGGTGACGATAAAATAATACGATGAGCGTCTTTTGCAGAAGGCGAAAAGATATTGGTTTGAGCGCCAAGACAAGTCTGTAGCGACATCACAATAGACTCACGCAAGGGATCAATCGGTGGATTGGTCACTTGTGCGAACTGTTGACGGAAAAAATCTCCAACGTGACGAATCTGCTGTGACAGTACTGCCATCGGCGTATCATCACCCATTGAACCGACTGGTTCTTGACCATTTTCAGCATTGGGGCGGATGATTTCAGTACGCTCTTCATTAGTAATATGATACATTTTTTGTAGCGTTTTGAGCTTATCACCGCGACAGGCTTGTGCAGCCAACTTTTCTTCTATACGTTCATCATCACGAATACGCGTGGCTTCTTCACGTAACCATTTACGGTACGGATGTGCTTTTTTGAGTAGAGTTGCAATCGTTTTGGTGTCCATGATTTGACCCGTCATTGTATCAATGACCAGCATCTGACCAGGGCCAACGCGACCTTTTGCTAAGACGTCTTTAGGCGCATAATCCCAAACGCCAATTTCAGAAGCGACAGTAATATAACCGTTTTTAGTCGTGACCCAGCGAGACGGACGCAAACCATTGCGGTCGAGCATACATACTGCATAGCGCCCATCTTGAATAACCAAACCTGCTGGTCCATCCCATGCTTCCATATGCTGCGAATAGAACTCATAAAACGCGCGCAAATCCATATCCATGCTATCGACATTCTGCCATGCGGGTGGCACAAGAATAGACATCGAATGAAAGAGGCTCATACCTCCAGACATCAGCACTTCAAGCATATTATCCAAACTTGATGAGTCCGAGCCACTACTGTTAACTAATGGCGTCAACTCACTCAAGTTCGGCAGTTTAGCTGACTTTAATTTTGGGGTGCGTGCTTCAGCCCAGTTACGATTACCAGTTATCGTATTAAGCTCACCGTTGTGTGCCAAATAGCGAAACGGCTGCGCTAGTGGCCAACGTGGTAGCGTGTTGGTCGAAAAACGTTGATGAAAGACTACAATATGCGATGCTAGACGATCATCTTGCAAATCTAAGAAAAAAGCAGGCAAGTCTGATGGCATCACCAAACCTTTATAGATAATAGTCTGACAGCTTAATGAGCAGACATAAAACAGCTCGTCATCTGTTAAGCGTTGCTCTGCCTTTTTGCGTGCGACAAATAGCTTACGATTAAAGTCATCCGCAGCAAGACCAGTAGGCGCATTGACGAAAATTTGCTTAAAGTCAGGTAAGGTTTTGCGACCAATATCACCAACAATACTTAAGTCAAGCGGTACATCACGCCAGCCTGCAACCTCAAGCCCTTGAGCGCTTACTTCTTCTGCCAATACTTGTTGGCTATGCTTTGCTTTGGCGGTATCTAAATTGACAAACACCATACCAACCGCAAAGTTATCAGTGATATCAATCTCAAGCTCGGTAGCTATACCCTTAAAAAATGCAGTTGGCATTGCTAGTAGCAAACCACAACCGTCTCCAGTTTTGCCATCAGCAGCCACACCGCCACGGTGTGTCATACAACTTAAGCTATGAATGGCCGTTTTTACTAGATCGTGACTGGCTTGTCCCTCAATGTGAGCGATTAAACCAAAACCACAGTTATCAGAGAAGTCATCTGGGGTTGCCAGATGCGTATGGGAAGAGATCATTGACATGGCTAGTCCTTTTAAGTGAGCGGGCAGCGTATGACTATAGTGCAAGTCATAGGCTTGATTACGCAGGCAAAACGGGCTAATAAATAATATTCGAATATCCGAATGAATAAATGACAAGATGAGCAATAGTGCACTGGCTTGTTATACTGACAAAAATAATTGTCAATAACTCATTTATTTGCAAGTACATAATTTACTAGTTAGACCACACCAACTGATAGAGCAACCGTAAAATAGTGACTTGTTCATCTATCATTTGAGTATTGATACCGTATCTAGTATCTATTGCTGTAAAGGACACAGGTCAATATGACCTGCGCACTAATAAACGAGCGGCTCATTGAGCACCTAATAAAAAGGTGATCGACTAAGTAGAATAGTAGACGCTCTATATCCAAGCGCCTTAGGAACCCTGAAAGGGAATATCATAAGAAGAGTGATGTTACTTACTATATGCTTAATAGCAGTTGCAGGTAACAGCGCTTGGAACGTTGAAGCCACATTGATAACCAAACGTTATAATAATGATTATTTGTGATGACCTATCGTAGCGCATAAACGACGTTGATTGCCAACGTCATTTATGACTGCTCATAATCATTTATTATGAAGGTATAAAACGTTGCCCATATTCATCTTAATTAATGCACAGCAAAAAATCTAGTCTTTTTTATGAATTCCTCATTCTATATTTATAAGATTGAGATCAATCATCTCATTAGAGTAATTATTCGACTGCAGTTAATACTATCGTTGATACTGATACTAAGACCTGAATCAGCATTTTAATTGAGCAGACTCAGTCGCCCTATTCGACTCACAAAAAAGCCCACAAGACATCATATTTTGTGGACTTAATATGCGCTAATTTATAGTAAGTCTAATTATTCTTTTCTTCAATCAGCTCTTTAATACTATCGTTATTGTTTTTAGTGGCACCCACATTATTACCTTTAATAGCACTAGCATTCTCGTTCTTATTGTTTGTGTTGGTATTATTAGCCGTTGGTGGTTTTGGAGTCGGTACTATCGGCAGCTTTTGGGTTGCAGGCTCAATTTTACGTGGCTTATCGTCTTTTTTAGCTCCAAAAGAGACGATACTACCATCTTCAGTTTCGACGACACGATCTTCGTTGACAGACAAAGTCGCAGAGGTATCTTCTGACTGACGTATGCTGTCTATACTACCGCTAGTACTTGCCGTTTGACCGTTAGATCGCTCATTACTACCGCTATCTGTTGTCTCTTGAGTTGCGATTTTAGGTTCTTGGCGTACTGGTACTTCTCGTTGTGTTGGTTGCAACCTGACCGAGCGCGAACGTCTGGCGCTTAAGTCTTTTATAGGATCAGGTCGCTCATAATTGTCAATAATACTGACATAGCGGTTAATCTCTTCTGGTAATACACGCACGTTGGCAGGCAGCCCAAAATCTATTAACTTAGCAGCGCCTACCGCTTCTTGTGGGCTACTCATTACTCCATAGGTAAGCATGTAGCGCGCTTCATTGTCCTCATCACGATAGCGAAAATAAGAAAATTTACTACGATCTTCGCGACCCTCTAAATAACTGACAACAACTTCGTTTTCGGCGACATTCATGACTTGCACTGTCCATTTGCCTTTATTAGCCAGTAAGTAACGCTTATCTTTAAATTCATCAGGATAATTACGTAAGTCAACAACCGTGTCTTCAAAGTTAATCGGTTGTACATCAGTATCTAGCTCATGTAGCGATTCGATAGATAGTGGCTGCTCAAGCTCACTGGCTAATACTTGCGGAGTAGATATCGGCGCGTTTTCGATTTTTGCCCCCATGGCTGGCGTTTGACTAAACATCCAAACTAGCGCAGTAGCAATCCCAAGCAGCAAGGTCATCATTAGCCAAATCAGTGCTTGGCGGCGATAGGACTTAGGTGCAGGATGAGTCGTCGAGCTTGATACGACCATGAGGGTTTCCTTGATAAAAATAAGAGTAAGCGTGCTAATATAAAAGTAGTCAAAAAACCATCACGTTATTAAGTGTGAATGAATAAGCGATGTGTAATAAAAATGAATACGAACGAGATGAGCAACATAAAGAAAATATGGCTCAAAGTAGCTATCTAACCCATGCAAAATTATACCGCATGTTGTGACAGCACCTCTGTAAGTAGTTGCGCATCAAAATCATCTGTTAATACTGCTTGCCCTAGTGATTTTAACAAAATCAGACGAATTTGTCCGCCTTTCACTTTTTTATCGTGTCCCATCAGATTTAAAGCCGTTTCGACAGCGATAGGTGGCGGCATAATTGGTAGATTAGCAAGGGTTAAAATGCGTTTGATGCGTGATACCTCATCAAGACTTAACCAACCCAGCTTTTGTGACAGTTCAGCAGCTTGTACCATACCCGCAGCAATAGCTTCCCCATGTAACCAATTTCCGTAGCCTTCATGAGTCTCAATCACATGACCAAAAGTATGACCGAAGTTCAATAACGCCCGCACACCGGCTTCCCTCTCATCTTGTGCAACAACCTCAGCTTTATAGTCACAACAGCGCTTCACTGCTTCACCAAGTATCGCTAAGTCCAGCGCCATCATTGCTAGTATATTATGCTCAAGCCATGTCAAAAAATCTACATCCATGATTAAGGCATATTTAATGACTTCAGCAAGCCCCGCTGATAACTCGCGCGCAGGTAACGTCTGTAGCGTACTCATATCGGCAAGTACCATCTGGGGTTGCCAAAAAGCACCAATCATGTTTTTGCCTTGTGGATGATTGATACCTGTCTTGCCACCAACGCTTGAATCCACTTGGGCCAATAAGGTGGTTGGAATTTGAATAAAATTCACACCACGCATAAAGCTTGCTGCTGCAAAACCAGTCATATCACCAATTACCCCGCCACCTAGGGCTATCAAGGTCACATCACGGTTGAAATGATGAGTCATCAGCACATCATAAATCTGATTGATACTATACTGATTTTTATACTGTTCACCATCAGGCAACACACAAACCATGACCGTAAACGATTCCGCTAGCTGATCTTGTAGTGCCTGCAAATATAAAGGCGCAACTGTCTCATTGGTGACAATCAATACCTGCTGACCTTTTATATAAGTCGAAATTTGCATCGCCATAATGCTCGTTTCAGTAATGACGATTGGATAATCATGGCTCTGAGTATGAACCGTCAAGCCATCAAGAAATAGTGGCGTTACCATAAAATATTCCTATAATTGCTAATGCTAATCAAGCTTTTGCAAGAGTTATAATTGAAGAGTGAATGGTCTCTAATCTACGGATGGTTTAGATGCTGAAGCTGATTCTATCGGCATTTCTGTGGCCGTTAGCTCGCTTGCTTTTGCCTCTTTATTCTCTGAATCCATCACCACATTTAGCGAAAAACCCTCTAAATGCTGCATAAGTTGATTGACCATATGTCGTGGATAGGTATGACCAGTAGGCAAAATAACATGTGCCACTTGTCGATATAACGGATCACGAACACGATATAACTCATGTAAAATTCGTCTAGGATTAGACCGTTGCAGTAAAGGTCGTGATTTGTCTTTTGAAGTTCGTGCCAACTGCACGTCAACAGCAGCATTTAAGTACACCACTATGCCACGCTGATGTAAAAACTCACGATTATCAGCACACATGACAGCACCACCACCCGTGGCAAGGACAATTTGTTTACGCTGGGTCAACTCATCGATCGCCCGTGTTTCACGCGCACGAAATCCTGCTTCACCTTCTTTAGCAAATATCCAAGCAATATCCGCACCTGTCTGTGATTCGACATACCAATCGCTGTCTACAAACTCACGACCCAACTGCTTAGCAAGCAGTCGTCCAATAGTGGTTTTCCCTGCTCCCATCGGACCGACTAAAAATACCGACGGTAATTCCTCCAACATAGCACTCACTCAGATAAATTAACTATCATACAACGTCATCGATATTCTTACTAGTAATGAGCTGGCAAAATTATCATAAAAATTGATCCATAAAAAAGCAAGCACATAGGCTTGCTCTTTTATAGATCAATTAAGCATAACATGACATTATTCTAAACGGCTAACGCCATCGTTGATAAGCTTAGTCGTGATAAAAATCAGCAACTCTTCTTTATTATTATTGCGCACATCCCTACGGAACGCACGACCAATATAAGGCAGATCGCCTAAGAAAGGTACTTTATCTACGCCATTATTGGTACGATTTTTGAAAACACCGCCAAGTACAATCGTTTGACCATCTTCTACAATAACGTTTGTAGAGATAGAGTCTTCGGCAATAGCAACCAAGTTGCCAACGAAGGTTGGTGTCCCATTAGTGATCACTAGCTTCAGACCAATTTTACCGTCAGGAGTGATATTTGGTGTCGCCTCTAAGCTTAATGCTGCTTCTTTAAAGCTGGTTGTCGTAGCGCCACTAGCTGCCGCTTCTTGATAAGGAATTTGAGTTCCTGAAGAGATTTTGGCCGTTTGTTTATCTGCAGTCAGAATCTTAGGTGTAGAGATAACCTCACCACGATTATCTGCTTGCAGTGCTGACAGCTCAAGATCAAGCATAAAATCTGAGAGTCCAAGCAAGCCGAAAGCAATACGGCCCGCTGGATTGGCAACACCTAAATCAACGTTTAAATTATCAGGGCGACTGATATCGTATTTCGGATAAGAGACAGTCTGTCCGTTAATTGTCGTACTTTCTATCTCGAAGTCTTTCAGATCTGCTAAGGTCTGAGTACTACCACCAACTAATAAGTTACGGTTGGTCGCCGCACCATTAGACAAGATACCCCAACGAACACCAATCTCTTTACTAAAGCTGTCTGTAGCGCTAACAATCCGTGCTTCAATCATAACTTGTCGCACTGGGATATCAATCTTACTAATCAATTTACGTATATTTTCGATACTATCAGCAACATCTTTAATAATTAAGGTATTAGTACGTTCATCAACAGTAACAGTGCCTCGATTAGACAGCAGCGTATTATTGTCTTGGCTGTTAGTAGTCACACCACTAATACCTGTATTTCCGCTATTCGATGGTCCACTACCCTCAGAGATTAAGGTCAAGACATCTTGTGCTTTAGCGTAGCTCAAACGGATATATTCAGTACGCAAAGGCGCAAAAGACTGCACAGCTTGTTGTGCTTCAAGCTCTTTCGCTTCTTGTTCTGCAAGCTCATTAGCAGGTGCAATTAGAATGACATTACCATTCTCGCGTTTATCCAGGTTCTTACTTTTTAAGATAATATCTAATGCTTGATCCCACGGCACGTTGATCAGACGTAGGGTGATATTGCCTGCGACCGAATCGCTGGCCACAATATTCATATCTGTAAACTGCGCTAATATGTCGAGTACGCTACGGATTTCAACGTCTTGGAATTCCATAGACAGTGCTTCACCCGTATATACTTTCTCTTCAATCGTCAGCTCGCGTAGCAATTCAGGTTTTTTTATACCTATGTTAAGCTGATTGCCTGACTGGTAGGCTTGATACTCGTAATCACCTGTCATGTTAATCGTGATTACACCGTTTTGACCTTGGTTTTTGGTGTCGACGCTTTCTACCAGTCCGCTATTAATATTTAAGCGACGCAGCAAGTTTCTAGGCACGGTACTACCCGTTAGACGTACGACCAATTTATTACCTTGGCGCTGTACATCTACCGGAATCGCTTCATTCGCAAGCACGATACTAACATTACCGCCACCATCACCTCCTGCTGCAAAATTCAAAGCGCTCAAACCATCGTAGCTATATTGCTGACTCACTTGCGCAGAGGCAAGTCTTGGATCTAATAGAGGATTAACCCGCACTACCATAGTGTCAGCAGGCGTTTGCAGTTTAACAGCCGTATTGCTAGTCACAATAGGCGTAATTCCAGCGCTGCTTGTCTCTACAATCGGCGTAATAATAGCGGTCGTAGTCAGAGGATCATTATCCGTCACAATGAGGTTAGAAGTACGAACTATCGGCGACGTGACAGTTGAGGACGTAACTATAACAGGCGTTGCCACTTGCCGAACAGTACTGGTCGTAGCGATAGGACGGCTAGGGTCAGTAATGGTTAAAAGTAAATCATTACCATCCACAGCAGTGGTGTAATTACCACTTTGCTTTAGTCCGACGATTAATCGAGTCGTATTGTCATTACTCAAGGTAGTGACATCATTAATCATCCCAATATTATAATCATTGAAACGACTGGCCAAGCCATTCTGCACTTGCTCAAAATCTAGAACCAAACGACTTGGATCGTCAAGCTGATAAGCTGCAGGCAAGACAGGGGTCTCAGTAAAGCCCAAACGCATTTGAGTCACTGCTGGTGCAGTCTGTATTACGGAGACGCTATTGATACGCTGTTCAGCATAAGCTGTGCTACTAATGGCGACCATACTGACTGCCAACGCAGATATGGCAAAGATAGAGGACCCACGGTTACTCATTGTCATTACCTTGTTATTGCGTACTGTCATTACTTATTCCTCAAAAAATCTGCCAATTAATTTATAGGAGAGACCAGCGACTGGGGACGTTCAACGAACCCTGCGCGGCTATCTGGCACAATTTCAATTAAATTAATCTGAGTGGGCGTGATTTCAACAATACGACCGTCATTTAAACCAAGATAATCACCCACTTTAACACTAGCTACTGAGCCATCTGGACGCTGTACTAGTGCATACTGTTGGCCTTCTGGAGATATTAACACACCACGAAAGATAAGCTGAGCAATCTCGTATTGTTCAAGCGGCTCTTTAGTACGAGTAATATCAGGGCGTACTCCATCGATAGATGCAGTTGGCCCTTGAACATTTACAAGACTGGGCGGTAAAAATGGACTGCGTAGCATACTGGCACTGTAAACAAAGTCTTCTACCAACTCAACTTTTGGCGGTGGTTCAATAGGTTGTGCAGGCTCGTTACGAATTTGATTCATTGACTGCTGTGCCATACCGATACGATCGCTACAGCCTGTTAAGGATAAAATAGCCATACTCAACGTTAAAAATATAGGCAGTTTATTAATAATCATCAGTTGCTCCCTGCCTGATCATCAGTTACTGGCGCAACAGCAGCACCATCTGTAACTGTTTCATCCTTCACTTCTTTTGAACGATAAGTTTTAGTATTTAGTACCAAGTTCAACTCAGGTAAGGTATCTAAAGTAGGTTGTGGATTACTGACCTCGAAATCATGCATCGTGATGATACGCGGTAACGCGGCAAGACCACTAATAAAGCTACCGAACTGATGATACTCACCTAAGGCAGCGATACGAATCGGCTGCTCAATAAAGAACTCGTTTTCAAC